>JASFRI010000005.1:0-28565 GCA_050115015.1 Acidobacteriota bacterium | reverse complement strand
CGGAGGACCCTGGTGGACCAGATGGGGGCGGTCTCCCTCGACGGGTTCGGCGTGGTGGGGCGGGAGCGCGCCGTCCGGGCCGCGGGGGCGCTGCTCCGCTACCTGCAGGACACCCAGAAGGCCGACCTCACGCACGTCAACCGCCTCAGCCTCCACGACGATGCCGGACACCTGCGCCTGGATGCGGCCACGCTTCGCAGCCTGGAGGTGGTGCGCGCCTCCGGTGGCCGGCGCGCGGGCTCCCTCCTCGGGGTCGTGGACCGCACCCGTACGGCGATGGGGGCCCGCTTGCTCAAGGGCTGGCTGTCCCGGCCCTCGCGCAGCCCGGAGACCATCGAGGCCCGGCACGCCTCGGTGGCGGAGCTGGTCGAGCGCCCGTCGGAGCGGGATGCGCTGGCGGAGACGCTCGCCGGGGTACGGGACCTGGAGCGATTGCTCTGCCGCGCCACGCTGGGGACCGCGACGCCGCGGGATCTCGGCGGGCTGCGGGACTCGCTATCGCGGCTCCCGGGGCTGCACGAGGCCTTGCGGGCGCTGGGGTCCCCGCGGCTGTCGCAGGTCGCGGCGGACTTCGATCCCCTGGACGATCTCGGCGCCCGGCTCGGCGCCGCCCTGGAGGACCGCCCGCCCCTGGGTTCCCGGGAGGGGGGGATCATCCGGTCCGGGCACCACCCGGAGGTGGACGAGCTGCGCTCGGTGGGCAGCGACGCGCGGCAGATCCTCGCGCGACTCGAGGCCCGGGAGCGGGAGCGGACCGGGATCGGCTCGCTGAAGGTGCGGCACAACCGCGTGTTCGGGTACTACATCGAGGTGTCCCGGCCCAACCTCCCGATGGTCCCCGAGGACTACGTCCGGAAGCAGACCCTGACCAACGCGGAGCGCTTCATCACGCCGGAACTCAAGGAGTACGAGACGAAGATCCTCAACTCCCAGGAGAACCTCGTCGAGCTGGAGCACCGGCTGTTCGTGGAGCTGCGGACCGCGGTCGTGGGCGCCGCCCCTCGCATCCGCAGCGCCGCCGCCGCCGTGGCCGAGGTGGACGCGCTGGTCTCGCTGGCGGAGGTCGCCGCCGACCGGGACTACGTCCGCCCGCGGATGCACGAGGCCCTGGCCCTCTGCATCCGGGACGGCCGGCATCCCGTCGTCGAGGCGATCCGCTCGGAGGAGCGCTTCATCCCCAACGACACGGAGCTGGACGGCGGCGAGCGCCAGATCGTGATCCTCACCGGGCCGAACATGGGCGGCAAGTCCACTTACCTCCGGCAGACCGCGCTGATCGCGATCCTGGCGCAGGCGGGGAGCTTCGTGCCGGCGCGGGAGGCGGTGCTGCCCGTCCTCGACCGCGTGTTCAGCCGGGTCGGGGCCAGCGACAATCTTGCCGGCGGCCAGTCGACCTTCCTGGTGGAGATGCAGGAGACGGCCAACATCCTCCACAACGCCACCTCCCGCTCCCTCGTGCTCCTCGACGAGATCGGCCGGGGCACCTCGACCTTCGACGGCCTCTCCATCGCGTGGGCGGTGGTGGAGGAGCTGCACGAGAATCCCGGTCGCCGGCCCCTCACCCTGTTCGCCACCCACTACCACGAGCTCACCGAACTGTCGGTGAGCCTGCGCCGGACGGTGAACCAGAACATCGCCGTGCGGGAATGGGAGGACCAGGTGGTCTTCCTGCGCAAGGTGATCGCCGGGGCGGCGGACCAGTCCTACGGCATTCACGTGGCCCGGCTGGCCGGGGTCCCACGGGAGGTGATCGAACGGGCCCGGCAGGTGCTGGCCAACCTGGAAGGGGGCGAGTTCACCCGGGACGGGATGCCGCGGATCGGCCGGCGGCCGGAGGCCCGGGGGTCCGGGGACCCGGCGCAGATGCGGCTGTTCGCGGCGGAGGACCCGGTGGTCGCGGAGATCCGGGCGCGGCTCGCCGCCGTCGACGTGGACCGCCTGACCCCACTGGAAGCCCTGAACCTGCTGGCGGAGCTGCGCGAGAAGGTCCGGTGACGCCCGGCCGTCAGCGTCCCCGGGCCGGGGTCAGGCGCAGCAGCGCGCTCGCCGGCGCGTCGATGACCGTCACCTCGCCGGTGGGTTCCGAGAGCCGGGCCTCGGCGTGGATATAGGCGGGGAACATCTTCTGCCGCAACGCGTTCGCCACGATGCCCCGCAGGTCCAGGTCCCGGACCTCGAGGAACCCGAGCCCCCCGGCGTCGAGGTCGTGGACCTCGAAGGCCCGCTCGAAGTGGAGATCGTCCTGGATGATCCGCTCCCCGCGCACCGCGATCTGGTCGAGGGGAAGGGGCGGGTCGAGGGTCGTCATCCCCACCCGGACGGTCACGGTCACGTCGACCACGGGGATGCGCAGCGCCGAGGTGTTCAGGACGAGCACCTGCAAGGAGAACCGTGGGAGCGTGGTGCGGTCCCACACCAGGGCGTCCAGGTTCCCGTAGGCGATCCGGACCTTCCCCGCCTCGGTCATCTCGACCGGGCTGGCGGTGTAGAAGCTCACCGCCAGGGCGCGCAGCCCCCGGGGCTCCAGGGGCACGTCGACCTCGCCCGCGAGCGGGGCCACGAGGCCCGCCGTCAGGACGAACCCCGCACCGAGGAGAACGGCACGCCGCCACATGGAGGCGGAGTATACCATCAGCTCGCCCCGCCGGTGGCCCGGGCCGGCGGCGGCGCGACCGCATGACGGTTCTTCCCGGCCTTCTTCGCCTCGTACAGCGCGGCGTCCGCCGCCCCGATGATCCCGTGAACGTCGTCGCCGTGCGCCGGGAACGTGGCGATCCCCAGGCTCGCCGTCACGGCCACCGGCTCGTCCGGATCCAGGAAGGGATGCGACGCCACCCGGTCCCGCACGTTCTCGGCCACCACCAGGGCGCCCCGGGTGTCCGTCTCGGGGAGCGCCAGGATGAACTCCTCCCCGCCGTAACGCCCACAGATGTCGAACTTGCGCACGGATCCCCGCAGGATGCGGCCGATCTGCCGCAGGATCTGGTCGCCGGCCTGGTGCCCGTGGGTGTCGTTGAGCGCCTTGAAGTCGTCGAGGTCGATCAGCACCACCGACAGGGAGGTCCGGGTCCTGCCGGCGAACTCGACCTCGTCCTGCAACCGGCTGTCCAGGTAGCGGCGCGACGCCAGGCCGGTGAGGGTGTCCGTCGACGCCTGCTGGTAGAGGGCGTCGTTCGTGACCGCGGTCGTGATGTGGTCGGCGAAGACCTGCAGCACGAACAGATCGTCCTCGGTGAACTCCGCGCCGGCTTCCCGTCGCTCCAGGTACAGCACCCCCAGGACCTTCGAGAACGGCACCGAGTAGGCGGTGCGGCGCCGCTCGTTGAAGATCCGCTTGTCCCGCAGCGTGAGCTTCACCGGGATCGCCACCGCGGCGCGGGGGTCCGTCCCGGCATCGCCGGATCGCCCGTGGATCTGCGGCGCCTCGCGCGCCATCGCTGCTCGCAGCAGCCGTCCCCGCGGCTCGTCCGCCGTGGCCGACAGGGGCGACCCGGTCATCCCCTCGACGCAGCGGACCTCCAGGGGCCCGCCCTCCTCGGCGAGGAGCAGCGCGGCGCCGTCGGCGTCCAGCCCCTCCCGCGCCGTGGCCAGGACGAGGGCGAGGACGTTGTCCAGGTCCACGGGCGTGTTCACCGCCTTGCTGACCTTGTCGATCAGCTCGACCTGCCGGCGCTTCTCCGTCATCTGCTCGTAGAGATAGCGCGCCGTCATCGAGATGCCGAGCTGGCCCGCCGCCAGCTCGGCGGCCTGGATCTCCGGGGGCCGGAACGGCTCCCCGCCGGCGGGACGGTCGAGGTACAGCACCCCGACCACGTCGCCCTCCACGACCATGGGGACCGCCAGGAAGGGTCTCCCTCCGGACGCCACCTCCCCCTGGACGATGCCGCGGTCGCGTCGTGCGCGGTCCATGGCTTCGAGGACCTCGGGGGGCGGCGCGCCCTGGCGGGACGCCGCGGACAGGTCGATGCCGAAGGAGTAGCGGGTGCTCCCCTGGGGGCTGAACAGGAGCAGGAAGCCCCGTCCGGAGCGGGTGAACTCGATGGCCATCCCGAGGGCGAGGTTGGCCAGCCGGTCGGCCTCGATGAGCGTGGAGAAGCTCATCGTGGAGCCGAGATCCTGCAGAGCCTTGATGCGGTGATACTCGTCGGTGGGCTTTTGTTCCATTCCCGTGGCCGTCGCGCCCCTGGCGCCCCTCCCCCGCCGCGGCAAGGCCTCTGACCGGAGGCCGGACGACCGGGCCGGGTGCCGGTGCCCGGCCCGATCCCCGCAAGCCGTTCGACGAACCCGCGGGCGTCCCTGAAGGCCCGCCTCTAGAAGCTCTTGACGGCCTGGCCCTCGTCCCGGTGGGTCTCGAAGATCTCCTCGAGCTTGGTGAGCTGCAGCAGATCGAAGACCTTGCCGGACGGGTTCAGCAGCTTCAGCTCCCCGCCCTTCTCCCGGGCCCGCTTGTAGCACGCCACCAGCTCGCCGATCCCGGCGCTGTCCATGTACGAGATCTTCGCCAGGTTGAGCAGGATCTTCTTCCGATCCTCCTTCAGCACCCCGTCGACCGCCTCCCGCAGCATCACGTCGCCTTCCCCGATGGTGATCTTGCCGTTCAGATCCACCACCGTCACCTCACCCACCTGCCTCACGTTCACCTTCATGCTGCCTCCGATTCTCGAGCCCGCCGGCCGCCGCGCGACCGGCTCAGGCCTTCTTTGCCATGCAGACGTTCATCCCCTCCCCGTCATCGGCGGAGAAGGTCACCTCGTCCATGAAACTGCGCATGAGGAAGATGCCGCGCCCGCTCGTCCTGGCCACGTTGAGGGGATCCCGGGGGTCGGCCACCGCTTCCGGCACGAACCCGCCGCCCTGGTCGTGGACGCAGATCCTCAGGGTGCCGTCATCGATGCCGAAGCGCACCCGCACCAGCTTGCTCTCGTCGCCCTGGTTCCCGTGGATCACCGCGTTCGTGGCCGCCTCCCGCACGGCCAGGCTGATGTTCAGGGACTGGTCCCCGTCGAACCCCGCAAGCCGCGCCATCTCGTCGGTGACGGCGTGGACGAGGTTCAGGTACTCCACCTTGCTCTGGAACGCGATCTCGATCTGGTGGCCCGAGGACATGTCTTGGTGACGAGAATCAGGATACGGGACCGGACGGCCCCTCCGCCGCGTGCCGGTCGACCCTGAAGTGTGGCGCACAGCATAGACGATGCCCCGGGAGGGTGTCAACATGAAACCGAACCAACTCCTTGACAGGACAGGGAATAATCGCCAAACTCTGGAGAGCCAGTTCCTGCCCGAGGAGTCGATGCCCTACCTGACGGTCCAGCCCAGCACGGGGAAGCGCTACCAGGTCCCGTTCGACAAGGACGTGATCCGGGTGGGGCGTTCCTCGCGGAACGACATCCACCTCTCCTTCGACCCGTCCCTCTCCCGCTTTCACGCGGAGTTCGTGCGCGAGGGAGACCAGTACCTGATCCGGGACGTGGGCTCCCGGAACGGGACCAGCCTGAACGGCGAGCTGCTCAGCCAGGCCATGGACCTCCGGCCCGGCGACCGCGTGAGCCTCGGGGAGACGGTCATCTTCTTCACGGTGGAGCCGGAGTCGGAGGTCGTCATCGACGAGGCGGGAACCCCGTCGAACACCGTGGTGATGCCCCTCGGAGAGATCATCACCTCCCCGATCGCCACCTTCCGGCGCACCCGCTCCCGCCCCAGCGGCGAGCGGACCTCGCCCCAGGGGCGCGCCTTCGGGGTCCTCACCCGGGCGGCGAACGAGATGCTCTCCCACCGGCCTCTCGACGAGACCCTCGAGGTGGTCATGGACATGGTCTTCGAGGCCCTCTCCCCGGACCGCGGCACGGTGATGCTGCTGGAGGGGGAGCCGCCGCGGCTCAAGGCCAAGGTGGTCCGCGAGGGGCGCGGCGGCGCCAGCGACCAGATCCAGCTGAGCCGGGCGATCACCGAGGCGGTGGTCGGCGGGCAGCAGTCCGTGATGACCAGCGACACCCAGGCCGACGAGCGCTTCTCCTCCCGGGAGTCGATCCAGATCCAGGGGATCAAGTCGGCCCTCTGCGTGCCCCTCTGGAACAACAAGGAGGTCATCGGCCTGGTCTACGTGGACTCGCTGGGGGCCCCGGGAAAGTTCGACAAGGACGACCTCCGCCTGCTCACCCTGCTGGCGAACCTGGCCGCGGTCAAGATCGAGAACGTGCGGCTGTTCATGGAGGAGCAGCGCAACAAGCAGATGCAGCGGGAGCTGGAGACGGCGGCCCAGATCCAGCGGCGGCTGCTCCCCGCGGCGGCACCCCCCTTCGACGGGTATGAGATCACCGGCCACAGCCTGCCGTGCCGGGAGGTCGGGGGCGACTACTACGACTTCCTCCCGCTCGGGGCCACCGAGCTCGCCGTCGCCATCGGCGACGTCTCCGGGAAGGGGATGGGCGCGGCCCTCCTGATGGCGACGCTGCAGGCCTCGTTCCGGGCCCACGTCACGCTCGATCTGCCGCTGCCGGAGCTCGTCTCCCGGCTCAACCACGCCGTGGTGGCGAACTCGATGGCCAACAACTTCATCACGTTCTTCCTCGGGCGCATCGACGGGCCGAGCGGCCGGCTCGTGTACACGAACGCGGGGCACAACCCGCCGATCCTGCTGCGCGCCGACGGCTCGGTGGAGCGCCTGCGGACAGGCGGGATGATCCTGGGGATCCTCGCCGACGCGGCGTTCGCCTCGGAGGAGGTGACCCTCGCGAACGGTGACGTGCTGGTCACCTTCAGCGACGGGATCACCGAGAGTCAGAACGAGGCCGAGGAGGAGTACGGCGACGAGCGCCTCATCGAGGTCGTTCGCGAGAACCGTGCGGAGACGGCCGAACGCATCCGCGAGGCGATCCACGAGAGCGTGGAGACGTTCATGGGAACGGCCCCACAGTTCGACGACGTGACGCTGACGGTCCTCAAGCGCGCCTGATCCCTTGCCCGCGCTCCACCCAACCCGGCGGTTCGCGGCCTGCCTGGGCCTGCTCCTGGCGTCCTGCGGCCCGGGCCGGGTCCCCCCGTCCCCAACCCCGGCCACGGCTCCCGCGCCGGACGCGGTCCTGGATCGCGCCCTGGCGCTGTTCCAGGACGAGGAGCCGTCCTTCGATCCGGCCCGCACCCGCGCCCGGATCGATGCCCTCACCCGCCGGGCCCGCGGCCACCTGGCGGGGATCGAGGATCCCCGGCTCCGGGTGGAGCGCCTCAACCGGTTCTTCTTCGACGAGGAGGGGTTCACCGCGGACCTGGACCTGCGCGACCCGGCAAACCTGTTCCCCGACCGTGTGCTCCGCCGGCGCCGCGGCTACTGCACCGGGCTGGCGCTGATCTACCTCGGGATCGCCGAGGGCCTCGGCCTGCCGATCCACGGCGTGAACACCCCGGAGCACGTGCTGCTGCGCTACCGCGACGAGACGCACCGGATCAACATCGAGCTGCTGGCGGAGGGGCGCGACATCCCGGACGAGCACTACCGGGAGCGCGATCGTATCGATCCCCGCTCCGAGGCCGCGGGGGTCTTCCTGGCGGATCTCGATGCGGATCGGTTTCTCAGCCAGATCGTCAACAACCTCGGCACCCTGGAGACCCGCAAGGGACACGGCCCCCGGGCGGAGCGGCTCTACACCACCGCGATCCAGCTCGACCCCCGGAACCCCACCGCGTTCTACAACCTCGGCCGGCAATGGATGGCGGAGGACCGCTGCGCCGACGCCATCCGCGTCCTCGGCAAGGCGCTGGACCTCAACCCCAACGACGTCCCCTCCCTGAACAACCGCGGGGTCTGCCGGGCCCGGCTCGGCGACCCCGACGGCGCGGCGGCGGACTTCCTCGCGGCCCTGGCCATCGATCCCGGATCCGAGTCCGCCCGCCGCAACCTCGAGCGCCTGAACGACCCCGAGCCCTGAGGCGGTCGCCGGACCGCCGCGGCGGCGGGCCGCGATGGATGGAAGTTCGAATCCGGGACGCTTCCGCGCGCTCCCGCTTACCCCCCCGACCGGTCCAGGACCCGGTAGTGGATCGCCTCGGCGAGGTGCCGCGCCCGCACCGCGTCCGCGCCGTCGAGGTCGGCGAGGGTGCGGGAGACCCGGAGCACCCGGTCGTGGGCGCGCGCCGACAGCCCCAGCGTCTCCATCGCCGACTCCAGCAGCCGCCGACCCGCGGCGTCCAGGGCCGCCCAGCGCCCCAGCGCCTCCCGCCCGAGACGGGCGTTCGTCGGGTCATGGCGCCCGTTCCCGCGCGCCGCCTGACCGTCGCCCTCGAACCGCGCGGCCTGGATCTCCCGGGCCCGGACGACCCGCGCCCGGACCGGGGCGGAGGCCTCCCCCGCCGGCGCATGGATCATCTCCCGGAACCCCAGGGGCGGGACCTCCACGTGCAGGTCGATGCGGTCCAGGAGGGGACCCGACAGGCGCGAGCGGTAGCGCTCGATCCCCCGGGCGTCGCAGCGGCAGTCCCGGCGCGGATCGCCGCGAAACCCGCAGGGACAGGGGTTCATCGCCCCCACCAGCGCGAAGGCGGCGGGGAACGTGAGGGTGCGCTGGGCCCGGCACAGGGTGATCCGGCCGTCCTCCAGGGGCTGGCGCAGCGCCTCCAGCGCCGTCCGGCCGAACTCCGGCATCTCGTCGAGGAACAGGACACCCCGGTGGGCCAGGGAGACCTCTCCGGGCCGGGGCAGCGCGCCGCCGCCGACCATGCCGGCGACAGAGACGCTGTGGTGCGGGGCGCGGAACGGCTGCTCGAAGGAGATCCCCTCGCGGAGCGCGGGGTCCCCGGCGGCGGAGCGGATGCACGCCACCTCCACCGCGGTCGCCTCGTCGAGGGGGGGCAGGATCGTCGGCAGCCGCCGGGCCAGCATCGTCTTGCCGGTCCCGGGGGGCCCCAGGAGCAGCAGGTTGTGCCCGCCCGCCGCGGCCACCTCGAGCGCCCGGCGCGCCACCTCCTGACCCTTCACCTCGTGCAGATCGGGCGAGCCTTCCCCGCCGCCCGGCCGTCCCCGGGCCGCCGGCTCCGCGGGCCGCAGCGACCCCGCCCCGTTCAGATGGGCCACCACCTCGGGCAGCCGGTCGGCGGGGAGCACCTGCAGCCCGCCCACCGCCGCGGCCTCGGCGGCGTTCGCCCGGGGCAGGATGAGGCCCCGCATCCCGCGCCGCCGCGCGGTGAGGGCCGCCGGCAGCGCGCCGGGCACCGCCCGCAGGCGGCCGTCCAGGGACAGCTCCCCGAGCAGGAGATGATCGGCGATGTCCGCCCGGCTCACGGCACCCTGGATCCCCAGGATGGCGACGGCCACCGGCAGGTCCAGCCGCGAGCCCGCCTTCCGCAGGTCCGCCGGCGCCAGGTTCACGGTGAGCCGGGTGCCGGGAAACTCATACCCCGAGTTCCGGATCGCGGCGCGCACCCGGTCCTCGCTCTCGCGCACCGCCGCGTCGGGCAGTCCGACGGTCAGCACCGCGGGGACTCCGAGCCTGGAGTCCACCTCCACCTCCACGACCACCGCCTCGATCCCCAGCAGGGCCGTGCCCAGCGTGCGACAGATCGCCATCGGGCCTCCCCCGGGCGACCGTACGCAAGGAAGGGCCGGCCGCCCGCGAAGGCTGCCGGCCCTCTCTTCCCCGGAGGAGATTATCGCAGGGGCGACGCGGGGATCAACGAAGGGGGGCCGTTCCGGGCTCCAGGAGCAGCGGGATCGACAGCGGGAGGACGGCCGGTGCCAGGCACTTCCGGTCGTCGCAGGCCTGGTAGTGGAGCCGCAGCCGGGCGACCCGCGGCGCTGCCTCGCCGGGACCGATCGCCAGGCGCACCGGCACCCGTAGCTCTCCCTCGTAGACGCGCACGGGTCCCTCCGCGAAGGGAAGCTCGAGCGCTTCCCCGGCCGGCAGGGCGACGTCCACCAGCCGGAGCGGAATGCCGAACCCCTCCACCTCGAGCCTTGTGGGGATCAGGTTCTCCGGCCCGGGCCGGACGGCGTTCACGTGCCAGCCGGGGCGGATCGCCAGGCGCAGGTCGAACGCGACGTCGTTCCCGGGAGCGGTGCGCCCCACCCCGGGCGCCACCGCCGCGGTGAGGATGCCGCGCAGGTCGGTCACCGTCGCCCCGCTCTCGCCGTTCCACAGCCCGTCCGCCGCGTGCAGCAGGTAGGTGAACGCCAGCGGGGTGCGTTCGACGGCGCCCGCGAAGGCGGCGAGGGTCGCCTCGGCCCGACGCTCGTAGGTCGACTCCCCCGTGTAGCGCGCCAGCCGGACGAGGGCGTCCGCGGCGACGGCGTTCCCGGAGGGGACGGCGCCGTCGTAGGCCTCCTTCCCCCGGACCAGGAGCCGATCGTGGGCCTCCCCGGATGCGTAGAACCCACCCGCGCTCTCGTCCCAGAACGACGCCACCATCCGGTCCGCCAGATCCCGGGCCTGCCCCAGCCGCGCCGGGTCCCCGGTGGCGCGGTAGAGCTCGAGCAGGCCGTCGATCAGATAGGCGTGGTCCTCCTGGTAGGCCGGGATGCGGGCCTCGCCCCCGCGGAAGACGCGCAGCAGGCTCCCGTCCTTTCCGCGCAGGCGCTCCAGGACGAAGTCGGCGGCCCGGGCGGCCGCCGCCACGTAGTCCGGCCGTTCCAGGACCTCGCCCGCCCGGGCGAAGGTCCCGATCATCATCCCGTTCCAGCCCGTCAGGATCTTGTCGTCGCGAAGGGGGCGCTCCCGCCGGGCGCGGGCTTCCAGCAGCCGGGCGCGCATTCCGGCGAGGCGCTCCTCGAGCGCCCCCGGCGTCGTCCCCAGCGCCGCCGCCAGCGCCTCCGGGCTCTCGGCGGCGTGCAGGATCGAGGTGCCCTGCTCGAAGTTCCCGGGATCGGTGACCCCGTACGCGCGGCAGAACACGTCCGCCTCGCCGTCCCCGGTCAACACCGCGGCGATCTGCGGCCGGGTCCAGACGTAGAACCGGCCCTCCTCCCCCTCGCTGTCCGCATCCTCGGCGGTGTAGAAGGCCCCCTCCGGCGCGGTCATGTCCCGGGCCACGTACGCGAGGGTCTCCTCCACCACCCGGCGGAACCGGGGCTCGCCGGTGAGGCGGTGGGCCTCCAGATACGCCCGGCCGAGCCACGCCTGGTTGTAGAGCATCTTCTCGAAGTGGGGCACGAGCCAGACCGCGTCTACGGAATAGCGGTGAAAGCCGCCTCCCACGTGATCGTAGATCCCGCCCGCCGCCATGCGTCGCAGGGTGACCGTCGCCATGCGCAGCGCTTCGGGATCCCCGGTGCGCTCGTAGCGGCCCAGCAGCAACAGGAGGTTCGTCTCGTTCGGGAACTTCGGCGCGCCGCCGAACCCGCCGTCCCCCTCGTCGAAACGCTCCGCCAGGTCCTTCACCACCTGTTCGAGGGGTGCCTCCTCCAGCGCGCGCGCGGCCGCGACGGCGCCCATCTGCGCCGTCAGCGCCGCCGCCACGCGCTCCGCCTGGGCGCGCAGCCCGGACCGGTCCTCCCGCCACACCGTCGCCACCCGGTCCAGCACCTGGAGGAACTGCGCCTTCGGGAAGTAGGTCCCGCCGAAGAACGGCTTGCGGTCCGGCGTGAGCCATACCGACATCGGCCAGCCCCCACGGCCGGTGAGCAGCTGCACGACGGTCATGTAGAGGTCGTCGACGTCCGGCAGCTCCTCCCGGTCGACCTTGATGGCGATGAAGTGCTCGTTGAGGAACGCCGCCACCTCCTCGTCCTCGAAGCTCTCCACCTCCATCACGTGGCACCAGTGGCACGTGGAGTAGCCGACGGAGAGGAAGACCGGCTTGTCCTCCGCCCGGGCGCGGTGGAAGGCCTCCTCGCCCCAGGGATACCAGTCCACGGGGTTGTGGGCGTGCTGCAGCAGGTAGGGGCTGGTCTCGAGGGCCAGACGGTTCGTGTGCACGGATGTCTCCTTCTCCGTCCCGCCCACCGCGGGGCCGCCGGCCAGGGCCAGGAGCACGAGCGGCGGCAGGAGGGGGGATCGTCGCAAGGGGACCTCCTTCCCGGTCGGGTCCGGGGGCGAGCCGTTCAGCGTACCACAGGCTTCCCGTCGGTCCCGTCGCGCACCCGGTAGAGCGTGTAGTAGAGCGGCGCCTTCTGGTCGATGAACATGTGCTCGTAGGGGAGGATCCGGAGCACCTCCAGGTCCAGGGCGGGGCCGCCGGAGGACCAGGGGTCGGGACGGGGATCGATCTTGATCACGTAGTCCGGAGGGTGTTTTTCCAGGTAGGCGTCGACCCGTCCTGCGCGCTTGAAGGGGATCACCTCCGGCGAGATCAGGCCGTTCATGTCGAGGATGCGCCGACGGGAATGGAAGGCGATGGCGCCGATGTTCTCGGCGGCCACCAGCGCGTCGGTGGCGGTGTGCGTCGCCAGCCACTCCCCCAGGGCGACGTTCACGGCGCGGAACGATCGCCCGTAGGCCCGGGAGGCCGGCGCCACCCATCCGAACGTGAGCACGAGGTTCCCCAGCGCTGCCGCCGCGGCGGCGGCCCACCACGCGCCGCGCCACCGGCCGGCGGCCGCCCACCGGCCCGCGGCCAGGCCGGCGGCGAGCCACAGCGGCGTGACCAGCAGCAGGTAGCGGCTGTAGACCTTCACCCCGGTCAGGGCGTAGAGGAGGGGCAGGCTGACCAGCCAGGCCGCGAGCAGCCGGTGCCTTGCCAGCGCGGCCCGCCGCGCGGGGCCGCCGGCCGTCACCGCGGCGAACGCCAGCAACAGGACCGGGATCCCGACGGTGATCCCGCCGAGGCCGGCGATCCGGATCAGGCTCTCCGCGATGCGCACGACGGCGGCTCCCGGCACCCCCTTGGCGGGGGCCGTGTCCGGGACCGCCGTGCCGAAGCGCACGGCGGCGTAGAGCATCCAGGGTCCGACCAGGACGACGGCCGTGGTCAGCGCGCGCGCTGCGCGCCGCGGGCGCCAGGAACCGCCCGTGTCGCTCCGGGGCAGGGCGGCGTCCGCGAGGGAGAGCGCCAGCAGCAGGAAGGCCTCCGGCCGGACCAGGGCCAGCAGGGCGAACAGGGCCGTGGACCCCACCGGGGAGAGCCCGGCCGCGTCCTCGCGCTCGCGGCGTGCGAAGCCTCCGGTCAGCAGCGCCACCGCCGCCATCGACTCCATCCCCGTGGTCGCCCAGCGCAGGAACCAGGCGTCCAGCGCCAGCAGCGCCGCGGCGACCCAGCCGGCGACCCGGCTCCCCGACAGCCTGCGCGCCAGCGTCCCGATCCCCGCCAGCGCCGCCACCGCCGTCGCCGCGGACGCCACCCGCGCGGCCGCTTCGAGGTGCCGCGAGACCCCCCCCGCGGCGGTCAGGACACCGAGCCAGAGCGCCGAGGTGAACCCGTAGGTGGGGTGGCCGGGGTTGAACGAAGGGCCGGCCCCGTCGAGGAGGTTCCGGACGAACTGCAGGTAGATGTAGAGGTCGTCCGGGACGAAGGTCGGGTAGGTGACCGCGCTCAGGATCAGGAAGGCCGGCCCGAGGACCGTCCAGGGCGGGAGGCGCCGCTCGCTCATCGGGGCATTATCGTCGATCGCCCCGCCGGCCGGGCATTGACGTCGATGGGTACGATTGGTATAAGGCGGGATGTACGCAAGGGGGAAGACCGTGTCGGAAAAGGCCGTACCGGGGGCCGTCCGGGCCCCGTTCCGTTACGACGCCGTCCTGTTCGGGAGCGGCGAGGTCGACGAGATCGTCGAGTCGCTGGGCCGGCGGCGTCTGCGCAGGATCCCCGCGACGAGCCGCGAGGGCCGCCGGCTGCTCAACGATGGGGCCGTGCGGCTGTGGCACGGGCCAGGCCTGAGCCCGGACAAGGCGCCGGTCGGGGAGGTGCTCCGGGAGCTCCAGCAGCAGGTCGAGCAGGAGCGCTCGCGGCACCCCGACGACACTCGATGGCACGAGTGCTGCCGGCAGCGGCTGGAGTCCATCGAGCGCTGGCAGCGTCGCTACGAGGTCGATCACTAGAGGTCCGGCCGAAAAGTCCGGTGCCGTCCGCCGCTGGGTCTTGCGCGGCGAGTCCGAGGCGCGCCGAAGAGTCGATGTCCCATGCCCCCAGTCCGGGGGCCTGCGCATCCGCGACGAGGCGCAACGCGGGAATCGCCCGCGACCCCCGGCGGCCCGTCGGGTTGCGGCAACGGACGGCACCAGACTTTTCGGCCGGACCGGCGCTCTCCAGGGGCGGCGGGACCCCTGTGGTATTCTCCGGCCATGGAACCCAAGTCCGGCCTCGCGGCGATCCGTCCCCTGCTGCGCTGGCTGGTCCCCTTCCTGCTGATCCTCGCCGCCTCGGAGATGCTGCTGACCCGGGTGCTGGTGCGCGGGGGGCTGTTCTGGCTCCCCGGTGGCCGGGTCTCGGGGCCCGTCGCGCGCAGCCTCGCGGATCTCGGGCTGTTCTCCTACGTCTTCGCGGCCCTCGTGGCCGGGTTCCTTCTCTTCCTCCTCGGCGTGATGACCCGTTACCTGCACGCCTGGCCCTCCCCCCTCCTCGGCTGGGTGGGCAGCGCCCTGTCCGCCTTCGCCGTGTGGAGCCTGCTCCGCACCGTCGTGCCCCTCCCCGACGCCCGCGTCTACCCGCTGTTCTCGGCGGCGCTGGCGCTGGCGATGCTGATGGCCTACTTCGGCGACGCGGAGGACGCGGCGCCGCGGGCGTTCGCGGTCCTGCTGGGCGGGGCGGTGGCCTGCATGTTCCTGGCGAACGGCGCCTCCCTCCCGCTCGCCTGGCAGACCGCCGCGGGCCGGGCCGGTGAGCTGCTCGGGCTGGCCTGCGGCGCCCTGTGTCCCGCCGTCCTCCGCGAGCAGGACCGGAACGGGGAGCCGCACCATGGGTTCACCCTGGCCGTGCTGGCCGCCGTTCCGGCGGGCCTGTTCCTGCTCCTGTACGGCCGGGGTCCCGTGCCCCCCCACCCACGCTGGAGCACCGGCTGGATGAGCGGGCTGCCCCTGCCCGGCGAGCTGCCCGCGCTGATCCAGGCCGGGGTGCTGTTTGTCTTCCTGCTGGCCCTTTTCCGAGGGCTCGCGGAGCCCCGCTGGCGGCTGCAGGCCTACGGCCTGGCCTTCCTCTTCCTGGCCGGCATCCGCTGGCAGGTGCCCTACCAGCACCTGCTCGGCCTGATCGGGCTCGTGCTTCTCACGCGGGGAGCGATGCCCGGACCGCGATCCGCCGCCGCGGCCGCCTGACCTCCGGGCCGGCCGTCACGGAGCATCGGCGGTATAATCAGGCGTGATGAGAGCCCACGCCCCCTTGCCCGTGCTGCTGCTGCTGCTCGGCCTGCTGCCCGCCACGACCCGCGCCGCGGATCCCGCCGTCGAGACCGACCTGGTGGACCGGCCCGCACCGGAGTTCTCCCTCACCCTCCTGGACGGGACCGAGGTGGACCAGGACACCTACGACGGCTACATCCTCGTCCTCTACTTCCTTCCGCGGGACGACGTGACCGGCCGGCTGCTGGGGGGCGAGATCGAGTTCTTCCAGGGCCGCGGACGCGGGGAGGAGATCCGCTATCTGGCGATCACGACGATGCCGGAGGAAGAGGTTCGGAGTCTGTGGGCCGAGGAGGGGTGGACCCACCCGGTGGCCCTGGACCGCGGCGGGGAGGTCACCCGGCGGTTCCTGGGCTCCCCGCGACTCGCGTGCATCGTGGTGGACTTTCGCGGCACCGTGCGGGTGCTGGAGGACTCGTTCGACTCCACGTTCCAGTCCAAGCTCCGGTCGACGCTGCGGGGGCTGCTGCTGGACCTCGGGCGCGAGATGGCCTCGGTCCCGGTCCCCGACCTGCGCTGGCGAGAGCCGGTGCCCGCGCCGGTCTTCGAGGGGAAGGACCTGGAGGGGGAGGAGCGGACGTCCGCGGCGTTCCGCGGCAAGCCGCTGCTGGTCTACTTCTTCGAGGAGAGCTGCGGGGAGTGCGCCGAGTCCACCTCCGCGGTGCGGGACGCGTTCCTCGGCCACCGGGAGCAGGGGTTCCAGGTGGTCGGCGTGGTCACCCGCACGGACGCCGACGTGGCCCGGCGCTACGTCCGCGAGCGGGGCCTGTCCTTCCCGGTGCTCCTGGACGCCGACGGCAGCATCCGGGCGAGGTTCGGCGCGACCTCCGGAGATCCCGATCTCTACTGGATCGACGCCGATGGGAACCTGCGATGGCGGGAGCTGGGGGTCCCGAAGGGGATTCGGGAGCTGACGAAGCTGCGCACGGAGGTCCTGCTCGGCACCGCCAGACCGGAGAGCTTCCTTCCGGGCACCTACGTCGGGTTCCGGGTCTGCCGCACCTGTCACGAGGCGGCGTTCCAGGACTGGATCCGTACGCCGCACGCCGTCGCCGGGCAGAGCATCGAGGGGGATCGCAAGGAGGTCTGTCTCCCCTGTCACGTGACCGGACTCCGCCGGCCCGGCGGCTACGACCCCGTCCGGGACCCGGTCAACATGTTCCAGGTGCAGTGCGAATCGTGTCACGGTCCCGGTGGGGGACACGTGCCCGGGAGCACCGGGGATCTGCCCCCGTGGCAGGCCCGCTGCCTGACCTGCCACAAGGGTCCCTACGAGCTGGAGCAGCCCTTCGAGCAGTCCTTCCGCTGGATGCAGCACGGCCGCAGCCCCGACGCGGCGACGCTGTTCGCCTACCTTCCCGAGCGCCGCGAGGACAGCGAGGGCTTCATCGCCGCCCGGGAGCACGTGACGGGGTTCCACCCCGGCACGCGCTACGTGGGCCCCACCGCGTGCAAGGAGTGCCACGCGTCGATCCACGCCGCCTGGAAGGAGGGTCCGCATGCCGCCGCACTCGAATCGCTCCTGGCGGAGGGGTCGACGCCGAAACCGGAATGCGTCGGCTGTCACGTGACCGGCGCGGGGTCGCTGACGGGATACCGCGGCCGCAGCACCCCGGATCTGGCCGGGGTCGGATGCGAGAGCTGTCACGGCCCGGGGGGCGACCACGTCGACGCCCCCGGACCGCTCCGGCGTGCGTCGATCTACGGGCTGGCACCGGACTGCCCCACCTGCCGGGTGGAGGCGGTCTGCCGGGCCTGCCACGACCTGGTGAATGACCCCGACTTCCGCATGCCGGAAGGGCCCGTCCACGGCGCCCCCGGTGAGTGACGCCGACGGCCGCCTGATCCTCTTCGCCCGCTCCCCGCGCGCCGGTCGCGTCAAGACGCGGCTGCAGCCGGACCTCACCCCCGCGGAGTGCCTGTCGCTGCACCGGGCCCTGGTCCGCGACGCCCTCGAACTGCTGCGGCGGTTCGCGCCCTCCCACGGGCTTCGGGCCGAGGTCTCCTTCAGCGAGCCGAGGCAGCCCGGGGACTGGGAGGACGCCGACCTGCGCGGGCTGGACGTCACGGTCCAGCAGGGGGACGACCTGGGAGAGCGGCTGGTGCGGGCGTTCCAGAGCTGCTTCCAGCGCCGGGAGCACCGCGTGGTGGTGATCGGATCCGACAGCCCCGGCCTGGACGAGGACTACCTCGGGGCCGCGTTCGGGGAGCTGCCGGCCCACGACGTCGTGATCGGCCCCGCGGAGGACGGCGGCTACGTGCTCATCGGCTGCTCCCGCCTGCACGTGCGCCCGTTCCAGCGCATCCCCTGGGGCACGGACCGGGTGCTCCGGGACACGGTGCGGCGTCTCAAGAAGGACCGGGTCCCCTTCGCGCGGCTGCGCCCGGGGCACGACCTGGACACCCGGGAGGACCTCCTGCGCACCTACCGGGAGCTGGAGCACCTCGAGCGGGTCGGGGTGCGCGCCGCACCGAGGACCCTCGGAGCGCTCCGGGAGATCCTGCTGCCGCGGAGCGACTGGCTGGCGGGCTGATGGACCACCTGCCGGTTCGGACAGCGGGAAGCACCACCGCAGCTGGAAACGCGACGGCCGCACCACGTCCCGGTCTGTCGGGAGGGATGGGGAGCCTGCGGGACAAGGCGGACCTCTAGCCGCCGCCGTTCCCACCGCCGGATCCGGAACCGCCGCCGCGGCCCCGGCCCCGCCCGCGGCCGCGGCGCCCGCGGCGCCGGCGGCGCCGCGCCGAGGGAGGCCGCTGCTTGCGCTCCTCCTCCCGCTGCGCCTCGCGCTCCGCCTCCGCCTTCGCCCGGAGCTCGGCCATGCGTTCGACGATCTCCTGGTGGACGCTGCGCGGCCGGTAGAGAGGCGTGGAGGTCTTGGGCGGCGCCTTCGGTTTCGGCTTCGGCCTCGGCTCGGGCTTCGCCTCCGGGCGGCTTCCGCCGGTGGCGCCGGGTCCCGGTATCCGCGACAGGACCTCGTCGAACAGTTCCTTCACCTTGTCCTTCTTCTTCTTCGGCTCCTTGCCGTGGCGGTAGTCGTGCTCGTTCAGGCACGTCTTGCACCGCACGCGGCGGATCTCGCCGCCCACCAGCCCCACCACGCTGTGATCCAGGATCAGGTGGCAGCGGCTGCAGTAGTCGTCGACCAGGTCCCCGAGCCTCGGGGCACGCTCGGACATGCTCGATGGCCTCCCGCCGTCCGATCAGAGCATCCGCCGAAGCCGTGGGTGGGATCGCGGGGACCGGACGGCACCGCGGCCGCCATTGTATCCCGGAAACCCCTCCGGCGTCAGGAGCTTCCCAGATCCCGCACGCGGGAGCCGGGGACCACGTCCTCCAGCCCATCCTCCTCGTAGCGCACGAGGCACTTGCCGCCGCCGTCGTAGTCCACCGCCCGCAGCAGCAGCGTCGCCGGGCGCTCCAGGGCCAGACAGCGGTCTTCCCCCGGCGGGTCCAGACCGCGCCAAAGGCGGATGAAGGGGTTCGTCTCCCACTCCGCGCCGATGGTCGTCGGCTCCGTGTGCCCGGGCAGCACGACCGTCTCCCCGGGCAAGGCCATCAGCACGTCGAGGATCGACGCCCGCAATTGCGGGAACGTCCCGTGGCCCGGGGCCCGCGTCCCCCCGACGCTCCCCCGGAACAGCGTGTCCCCGGTGAAGACATGGGATGGTCCCCGGCGAGACGTCCCCGGGCGGGCCCCCTCGAGGAGGAACGCCATCTGCCCGCGCGTGTGCCCCGGTATGTGCAGCGCGCGGAGGGTGAGCGCCCCGGAGGCGATCCTCTCCCCCCCCTCCAGCTCGTCGTCGAGCCGCTCGAACCGGTCGCGCTCGAGGGCCCCACCCACCACCCGGCATCCCAGCCGCCCCCGGTAGAGATCGCTGTGGGCGGTGTGATCGTGATGATGGTGCGTGCACAGCGCATGCGTCACGGTGATCTCCAGCGCCTCCACCTTCGCGAGGATCGGCTCCGCCGGCCCGCCGGTGTCCACCAGCACGCCGTGTCCCCCGGGGCCGTCCGCGACGAGATACGTGTTGGACAGCCAGGACGGGTCCATCGTGCGCTCCAGGATCATCATCTTCCTCCCGCGGGCCTTCCACCGGCTTTGCCGGGGATGATGATTCTGTCATAGTGTCCCGCCCCGGTGGCCCGCCGCCCCGTCCGGCGCGGCGGGACCGCCGGCGTCCCGGCACATGCTCCAGCTTCTCATCGTCTCCGTCCTGTGGGCCTTCTCCTTCGGCCTGATCAAGACGCGCCTCGCCGCGGTGGACCCGACCCTCCTGGCCGGCCTGCGCCTCGGCCTCGCGTTGCTGGTCTTCCTGCCGCTCCTGCGCCTCCGCGGGCTGAAGCGCCGCACCGGCTGGCGCCTGGTGGCGCTCGGCGGGCTGCAGTTCGGGGTCATGTACGTGGCGGTGCTGCACGCCTATCGCTTCCTCCAGGGCTACGAGGTGGCGCTGCTGACCATCTTCACCCCCTTCTGGGTGTCGCTGATCGAGGACGTGATCCGGCGACGGTTCGGCCCGGTCAACTACCTCGCCGCCGGCCTCGCCGTGGCGGGGGCGGCGGTGATCGTCCACCGTCCCGGCGGCGGTCCCCCCGCCGTGGCGGGCGTCCTGCTGGTGCAGCTGTCCAACCTGGCCTTCGCCGCCGGGCAGGTCCTCTACCGGCGGATGGCCCTGCCGCGGCGGGATCACGAGGTGTTCGGCCTCCTCTACCTCGGCGGGTTTCTCGTGGCCGGGACCGCCGCCGCCCTCACGGTGGCCCCCTCGGCGCTGCGTCTGGCTCCCGGGCAGATCGCCACCATCCTCTACCTCGGTGTCATCGCCTCGGGGCTGTGCTTCTTCCTGTGGAACCACGGCGCGCGCCGGGTCTCCGTGCCGACGCTGGCGGTGTGGAACAACGGCTACATCCCCCTGGCGGTCCTCGTCTCGCTGCTGGTGTTCCACGAGCCTGCCGACCTGTCGCGCCTCGCCGCGGGTTCCGCCCTGTTGCTGGCGGCGATCGCCCTGGCGTACCGGACGGGTCAGCCGACCGAGGCGGTCCCGAGCCGCGGCCCCCAGTAGGCCCGCACCTGGGCCAGCAGGCGGTCGGCCCCCGGTCGTCCCGCCGCCACGTCCGCCGCGTGACCCCGCGCTTCCTCGCGCGCCGCCAGCAGCAGCTCGTGGTCCCGGAGCAGGTTCGCGACCCGCAGCGGCGGCAGCCCCCACTGCCGGGTGCCGAAGAAGTCCCCGGGGCCCCGGAGCCGGAGATCCTCCTCGGCGATCCGGAAGCCGTCCTGGGTGGAGGCCATCGCCTCCAGGCGGGCCCGGGCCTCGTCGTTCAGGTCCCGCCGGCCGGACAGCAGGATGCAGTGCGAGGCGTGGGGGCCGCGTCCGACCCGGCCGCGCAGCTGATGGAGCTGCGAGAGCCCGAAGCGCTCCGCGTTCTCGATCAGGATCACCGAGGCGTTCGGCACGTCGATCCCGACCTCGATCACCGTGGTCGAGACCAGGAGCTGCACCTCGCCGGCGGCGAAGGCGGTCATCACCGCCTCCTTGTCCGGCCCCTTCATCCGCCCGTGGATCAACCCCACCCGGACCTCCGGCAGATCCCCGGCGATCCGCTCCGCCCCCTCGGTGGCCGCCTTCAGGTCGGAGCGCGCGGTCTCCTCCACCAGCGGATAGACGACGTAGGCCTGTCGCCCCGCCCGCACCTCGTCGCGCAGGAACGTCAGGATCTTCCTGCGGCTGTCGGGATACCGGACGTGGGTCCGGATCGGCTGTCGCCCGGGCGGCATCTCGCGGATCGACGACACGTCGAGATCCCCGTAGACCGTGAGCGCCAGGGACCGCGGGATCGGCGTCGCGGTCATCACGAGCACGTCGGGGGAGCGTCCCTTCTGCCCCAGCGCCTGGCGTTGCACCACCCCGAAGCGGTGCTGCTCGTCGACGATCGCCAGCCCCAGCCTCTGGAAGCGGATCCCCTCCTGGATGAGCGCGTGGGTCCCCACGGCGAGGTGGATGCGCCCCGCCGCCAGGTCCTCCTCCCGGGCCCGCCGCGCCGCGGCCCGCCCCCCGCCGGTGAACAGCTCCAGGCGGTGCGGCGTCCCCGCCAGCAGCCGCCGCAGGCCGAGGGCGTGCTGCTCCGCCAGCACCTCGGTGGGCGCCATCAGCGCGGCCTGGTAGCCGTTCTCGATGACGATCAGCGCGGCCAGCAGCGCGACGATCGTCTTGCCGCAACCGACGTCCCCCTGTAGCAGCCGGTACATCGGATGCGCCGAGCGCAGGTCGTCCACGATCTCCCGCAGGGCGTCGCGCTGGCCGCGGGTCAGCCGGAACGGAAGCACCTCCAGCAGCTTCTCCCGGATCTCGGGGCTGGTCTCGAAGGCGGTTCCCCGCGGCTCCCGGTGCACCCCCTCCCGTCGCAGCGCCAGACCGAGCTGCAGGAAGAACAGCTCCTCGAAGGCCAGGCGCCGGTGCGCGGCGGACGTGCCGTTCTCGTACGGGGCGATCGGCTCGTCGGGCTTCGGGAAGTGGACCCGGGCGAAGGCCTCCCGGCGCGGCAGCAGGTCGTGTGCCTCGCGGACCGCCCGCGGCAGCGGGTCGGGGAGGGAGCGCGACAGGTCCTGCAGGGCGTTGTGGACGATGCGCCGCAGCCGCCGCGACGACTGTCCGCCCACCTTGCGGTAGACCGGCACCACGCGGCCGGTGTGCAGCGTCGCGTCGTCTCCAGGCTCCACCTCGGCGGCGACGACCTCGTACTCCGGGTTCTCCAGCCGGAGGGCAGCGGCGCCCTGGCGCCCGAAGGAGGGCTCGCCGTAGAGGATCACCCGGACCCCCTCGCCGAGCAGCTTCGTCAGGTACGGCTGGTTGAACCAGACCGCCTGCACCGCCGCCGTCCCGTCATCGACGGTGGCCTCGAAGATCGTGAAGCCGCGCCGCCGGGTGCGGATCAGGCGGGACCCCAGGACCCGCCCCTGCAGCGTGACCCGCTCTGCGGGTCGCAGGTCGCGGATCGCGACGAAGCGGGCGCGATCCTCGTAGCGGAAGGGCAGGTGGTAGAGCAGGTCCTCCACCCGCTCGATCCCGTCGCGGCGCAGGTCCCGCTGCCGCCGCTCCCCCACGCCCCGCACCCACTGCAGCGCGGTGTCGTAGCGCAGGGGCTTCCGATCAGCCACGCTCGAACGCGCGGCGCACCGCCTCGGCGACCGCGCCGCCCCCCAGCAGCACCATGAGCCGCAGGCGCGCCTTGGCGGTGGGCAGGTCGCCACCGAGGATGCAGCCCAGCTCCTGCAGCATCGCCCCGCCCCCCTCGTAGCCGTAGCGCGGCCCGACCCGCCCGGTCAGGCACCGGGAGGTCACCACCACCGGCAGCCCCGCCTCCAGCGCCCGCCGCACCCCCGGGAGCATCTCCGGCGGGACGTTCCCCCGGCCCAGACCCTGGAGAACGATCCCCCGGGCGCCGGAGGCCACGCTTCCCTCGAGGATCCGGGAGTCCGCGCCGCTGCCGGCGACGATCACGTCCACCCGGGACTCCAGCCGGCTCACCGGGCCCGGCCGGTCCCGCGGCTCCGGCCGGACGTGGAAGGCGACCCGCTCGCCGTCCACGTGGCCGATGGGACCGGTGCGCGGGCTGACGAACGCGCCGAAGGACTCCGTGTCCGCCTTGACCACCTCCCGTGCCGCGTGGACCGCGTCGTGCAGCACCACCATCACGCCGTGTCCGGCGGCCGACCGCGAGGCGGCAACGCGGCAGGCGGCCTCCAGGTTCGCCGGACCGTCCCAGGCGGGCTCGCTGGCGGTCTTCATCGCCCCGGTGAGCACCACCGGCCGGTCCCCCGGCAGCAGGAGGTCGAGCAGGTACGCGGTCTCCTCCAGCGTGTCCGTCCCGTGGGCCACAACCACCCCGGCCACGCCGGGCCGGCCGAGACCCTCCAGAACCCGGCGATACAGGGCCAGCTGGCGGTCGGGCGTCATGTGCGGTCCGGGGAACTTGCCGAACTCGTCCACCTGCACCCGTGCCACGTCCTCGAGCCGGCCGGGGATGCGCTCGAGGATCTCCTGGCCGCTGAGGGCGGGACGGGCGGCGCCGGTCTCGGGATCCACCACCATGGAGATCGTGCCGCCGGTAAACAGGACGTCGATGACGGGGCGGTCGGCCATGCTCAGGCCTCGCGGGCCGGCTGCAGCATCCCGAACAGGGACAGCAGCGCCCAGGCCGCCTCCAGCACGATGAACCCCCAGCGCATGTCGTACAGGGCCACCACGGTCAGCAGGGTGGAGCCGATCAGGTTGAGGAGGTTGAAGCCCCGGTCGCGCCGACCCAGCCGGCCGACCTGCAGCATGGCGAACGCCCCCAGGATCAGCGCGGCCCCGACCAGGGAGAGCGCCTGCACCACATCGTTCACCGATCCCCCTCCCTCTGCGGCCGCGTCCGCGGGTGCACCGTCGGGAGACGGGGCGCGCTCAGACGACCCGCTGCAGGACGCCGCGCTCCAGCAGACCGGCCACGGCACGGCCGATCTCCAGGTCCCGGAGCGGCGAGCGGTCCATCACCGTCCCCAGCGCGACCCGCCCCTCGAACTCCGTGAGCACCGCCTGCTCGTGGACCCCGAGCCCCTCCTGGTGCTCTCGCAGATCTCCCGCGACCTCGAGGAGCGCGTCCCGGGCCGGCAGGCGCTGCAGCACCTCGCGCAGCTCGTCGTTGTGGGTGAACCCGTCCATCAGCACGTTGGAGGTCGAGTCCCGGATGGCATCCTCCTCCGGCAGCGAGGCCTCCGGGTCCAGCTCGAAGCGCCCCTCGGGGAGGTCGAGGATGCGGTACAGTGCCTTGATCCCGCTCACCGGGCCGATCCGCGCCTCTACCACCTGCCCGCCGCGGAAGAAGACCTGACCGTCGGCTTCCCCGCCGGCGGTGAGGCGCAGCTCGCCGGTCTTGCCGTTGAGGCTGAGCAGCTGCAGCAGGTCCGGCACCGGGAGGTGGCTCGTGTCGCCGGCCAGCGCCGCCGCGGTGCCGCCGCGCCGCATGCGCTCCATCTTGGCGAGGCAGACCTCCACCCGCGCGAGCAGCTCCTCGCGGCTGAAGGGCTTCGTGATGTAGTCGTCGGCCCCCATCCGCAGACCCTGGATGCGCTTCGGCACCTCGCGGACGGCGGTCAGGAACAGGAAGGGGATCTCCGACGTGTCCGGGTTCGAGCGGATCGCCTCGCAGAGCTCCCAGCCGTCCATCACCGGCATGATGATGTCCGAGATGATCAGCCGCGGCCCCTGTTCCTGCACGAGGTCCATCGCCTCCTTGCCGTTGCCCGCGGTCAGCACCTCGTAGCCGGCCGGCTCGAAGTACTCCCGGACCATGCGCTGCACCAGGACGCTGTCGTCGACCAGCAGGATCCGGGTCGTGCTCCCCTGCTCGCTCATCGGCCCTCGCCTCTCCTCCCCCGCGCGGTCCCCCAGGTTACCCGCCGCCCTGCCGCCCCGCAAGCGCCACATCGGGACGTTCAGCGCGCCGCGCTCTCCGCGGCCCGCGACGCGGCCGAGCCTCCCGGCCGGCCGTAGCGGTCCAGGAAGTGGCGGCCCCACTTCGTCCGGTGGAACTTGCGAATGATCGATGCCCCCACCGTCGGGTACCACAGCCAGTCATGGTAGATGTTGGATGCCATCGGCGCCCACACCACCAGCGGCGAGTGCAGGGCCACCTTCTCCAGGAACCGGAGCGGCCCTTTCCGCAGCATCTGGTCGCCCCAGATCACCAGGGACCGGCGGACCTCGAAGCCGAAGTCCACCCCCGTGATGTCCGCCCCCACCACCTCGATGTCCCGGGGGTCCGCCACCCCCAGCCCGCGGTCGTGGCACATCCGCAGATACGGGATCCCCATCGGGTCGAAGCCCATCATCTTCGCCGCGATGGCGTCGATGGCCACCGAGTCCGCCGCCGCCAGCAGGTAGTCCTTCACCTCCGGCTGCATGGTCCGGGGGCCGGCGCCGTTCCCCGCCACGGTCCCGTCCATTACCGTGAACACCCCGGGGTGCAGCTCGCGCTGCATGTAGACCAGGTCCACCATCACCTCGTGGATGTACTTGTGGGCGTAGTGGCGGACCTCCTTCAGCAGGCCCCCGAAGGCGTTCTTGATCGAGCCCGTGGTGGTCGAGTGGCCGTGGGTCTTCATCGTCGGAAGGTGGAGGATCCGCTTGCCGACGTACATCTCCGGGATCTCGATCCCCTCCGGGAAGATCTCGTTGAGCTTCAGCAGCGGCGACTCGAAGCGGTAGACCTTCCACGTCACCTCCGGCAGGGCGATGAAGGGCAGGCCCAGCCCGTCGAGCACCGGCATCCAGCGGTTGTTCCACGCCCCCTTGTGGGGGTCCGTCACGACGGTCTTGTTCTCGACCGGGAACAGGCGGTCCCGGGGAAAGCCGTCCTCCAGCAGCGTGCGCAAGACGCCTTCCAGCTGCCAGGGCTGGCTGGAGCAGGACGGGAAGTACTTCGTCCACGACAGGTTCAGCTTGATGAGGGTGTCGGCTCCCGGGTCCAGGGTCCGGCGGTACTCCGCCATCCGCATCAGCCGCCCGTAGTCCTCGAGGACCCGGTCCGTGTCGGTCTTCAGCACCGCGACCCGGGACCGCGCGGGGCTCTTCGTCATCGCAGCCACTCCGTCACGCGGCCGCCGCCGAGCAGCAGCACCGCGGTGAGGGCCCACAGCGCCACGTCGACGAGCAGGGGCCGGTCCATGTAGAACGTCTGCGTGGGGCTTCCGCCCTCGTCCTTCTGATAGACGAGGTAGAGATACCGGAAGATCCCATAGAGCACGAATACCACCGTCACCGGCAGGTAGCGCGTGCCGAGCTTCTCCTGCACCTGCGGGTCCATGGTGTACAGGCAGTAGGCCACCAGCGTCGACGCGGTCACCACCGAGATCATCTGGTCGAGGAACGGGAAGGAGTACTCCCGGAGGATCGAGCGGTGCGAGGCCGCCCCGGCCTCCAGCACGGTCAGCTCCGCGCGGCGCTTGCAGAAGCCCAGGAACAGCGACAGCAGCGAGGCGCACAGGATGAGCCACTGGGAGATGGCCACGTCCAGGACCACGGCGCCGGCCACCGCCCGCAGCAGGAAGCCAGAGGCGATCACCATCACGTCCAGGATCACCATCCGCTTCAGGCGCAGGGTGTACGCCAGGTTCAGCACCAGGTAGGCCAGGCAGACCCCCGCGAAGGACGGGGACAGGAGCCAGGCCCCCGCCAGGCCGACCGCCGCCAGGACTGCCGCCGCGGCACCGGCCACCCCGACGGGGACCTGCCCCGAGGCGATGGGCCGCAGGCGCTTCGCCGGGTGGGCCCGGTCGGCCCGGAGGTCCACGAGGTCGTTGAACAGGTACACCGCGCCGGCGATCCCGCAGAAGAGCAGGAAGGCCCAGACGCTCCGGACCACAGCCGCGGTCTCCGTGAAGCGCTGTGCGAAGATCAGCGCGGCGAAGATGACCGCGTTCTTGAGCCACTGGGAGGGGCGGACGGAGCGCACCAGGCCGAGGAGGATCCCGCCCCGGGCGGGCAGCGCCGCCGGATCGGACCAGTCCTGTTCCGTGGAGGCCATGGGTGTCGTGTCGCGCGTCCGGCCTGCGCCAAGGCGGGTCGCGGCGGGCAAACCGCGCTCCTGAAGAAGCGGTTTCATGACCTCCACCGGGCTTCGACCGGCTCCGGACCGGCCGGGCTTCGTTCCCGCTCCTCCCCGATGCACCGGGGCATCGCCGTCGTCGCGGCGCCTCGCCTGGCCGCTCCTCGCACGGTCTCGGGCCGGCGGCGGAGGTAATGAAACCACTTCTAAGGGATTGCAAAGGTAGCACCTGCACGTCACGATGTCAAAAACGCGGGCGGCGCGGGGGCCGCCCGGGGCGGGGGTCCGCGTGCACGTGGTGGTCATCATCCCGGCGTACAACGAGGGAGCGTCGCTGCCTCTCGTCCTGGCGGAGCTGCCGCGGCGGCGCGTCGGCACGGTGATCGTCGTGGACAACGGGTCCGAGGACGACACCGCGGCCGTCGCCCGCCGGGGCGGCGCCCGGGTCGTGCGGGAGGAGCGGCGCGGCTACGGCCGGGCCTGCCTGGCCGGCCTCGCCGCGGCCGCGGAGCTGCGCCCGGAGATCGTGGCGTTTCTCGACGGGGATCACAGCGACCATCCGGAGGAGCTGCCGCGCTTGCTGGCTCCCATCGAGGCCGGCGAGGCGGATCTCGTCATCGGCTCCCGGGTGCGCGGCCGGCGGGAGCCCGGCGCGCTGCTCCCCCAGGCGCGCGCCGGCAACCTGGTGGCCGTCATCCTGATCCGCTGGCTCTACGGGTTCCGCTACACGGACCTCGGGCCCTTCCGCGCCATCCGCTGGGCCGCGCTCGAGCGGCTGCGGATGCGGGACACCGGCTTCGGGTGGACCGTGGAGATGCAGGTGCGGGCGTTGCAGGAGGGGCTGCGGGTGCGGGAGGTGCCGGTGGGGTACCGGCGCCGCGTGGGGACCAGCAAGATCACCGGCACCCTGCGCGGCACCGTGGGGGCGGGCCGCGGCATCCTCGGGACCATCCACCGCCTGCACCGCGAGTTCCGCCGGCGCTGACGGGGCCCCGCCGGACCTACTCCTCCTCCCCGTCGGCCTCGAGCTGGTGCAGCGTCTGCAGCTTGAGGATCTCGTACGTCTTCGTCCCCGCGGGGATGTGGATGGTCACCTCGTCCCCCTCCCGGTGCCCCATCAGCCCCTTGCCGATGGGGGAGGCGATGGAGATCCGGCCGTCGGCGACGTCGCCGTCGTCCGGCAGCACCAGCTCGTAGGTGACCCCGTCGCCGCTGTCGACGTCCTCGAGGGCCACCCGGCTGCCGAGGCCGACCCGATCCCGGGGGATCTGATCGATCTTGAGCATCGACAGCTCCCCCAGCTTTTTGCGGATCTGCGCCACCCGGAGCTTCACCCAGCTCTGCCGCTCGAGGGCCGTCTGGTACTCGGCGTTCTCCCGGAGGTCCCCGAGGGCCACGGCAGCCTTGATCTGCCTCGGAAGCTCGATGCGCAGTTCCCGATCCAGGGCCGCCAGCTCCTTCTGGAGCTTCGCCTCCAGCCTCGCCTTCATGCCGTCCGCCTCCTCCCTGGCCCCTGGGGGCCCCGCCGTACGGGCACGAGCGCGCAGTATAGCAATCCGCGGTGGTGCGGGGCGTGCGGACCGGTCCGGCGGCGCCCGCCGGAACTGCGCCAAATCCCCCAGCCCGAGAACCGCGCTCCCCGTCACGGGGCCCGGAACGGCCTCCGCAGCCCCTGCGGTGCCGCGGGCGGCTGGCATGTCTCCTGCTGTGGGGAGGGAGGGTGG
>JASFRI010000004.1:0-31093 GCA_050115015.1 Acidobacteriota bacterium | reverse complement strand
TCCACCAGGCGCGAGGGGGCGAAGGGGATGCCGTAGGCCGAAAGCAGCGCCTCGGCCTCCTCCGGCCTCAGGTTCTCCCGGCCCTCCCGGGCCGCCCGGCGGAGGATCCGCTCCGCCGCCCGCCGGTTCGCGGGAAAACGCTCCTCGACGGGCTCCGGCCGCTCCCGCATCTCCCGGTAGTGCGACATGGCCTGCAGTGCCTGCGCCGCCAGCTCCGGGAACGGATAGACCGGGACCCCGTTGCCGCGCAGGAGCTGGACCGCCTCCTGGGCCCCGTGCTTCCCCATGAAGCACGTGAGCACGGGCCGATCGAGGGTCCGGGAGGCCTCGACGATCCGCCGGGCGACCGCGAGGGAATCGATCATCACCGGCGAGACGAAGATGATCAGGAACGCGTCGATGGCCGGATCCCCGGCCAGCGCCTCCAGCACGACCCGGTAGCGGGCCTCGTCCGCCGAGGCGATCAGGTCCACGGGGTTCTGGACGCTGCATTCCGGCGGCAGCACGCGCCGCAGGCGCTGCCGGGTCCGCGGGGCGAGGTCGGCGAGCTCGAGACCGCCGGTCACGCAGGCATCCGTCGCCAGGATCCCGGGTCCGCCGGCGTTCGTGACGATGGCGACCCGCTTCCCCCGCGGGATCGGCTGGGTGGCGAACGCCGGCGCCAGGGTGAACAGCTCCTCCATCGACCTCGCTCGCAGCACGCCGCACTGCTCGAAGAGCGTGTCCACCGCCACGTCCATCCCGCTCAGGGCGCCGGTGTGGGAGAACGCCGCGCGGGCCCCGGCGGCGGTGCGGCCCGCCTTCACCGCCAGGATGGGCTTCTTCCGCGACACTCGCCGGGCGATCTGGGTGAAGCGCCGGGGGTTTCCGAAGGACTCCAGGTACATCAGGATCAGCCGCACATCCGGGTCGTCCTCCCAGTGCAGGAGCAGGTCGTTTCCGGAGATGTCGGGCTTGTTGCCGATGCTGACGAACCGCGCGACGCCGAGACCGATCTCCCGCGCGTTGGCGAGGATCACCTCGCCCAGGGCGCCGGACTGGGTGATGAAGCCTGCGATGCCCTCCCGGGGCGTGGCCTGGGCGAACGAGGCGTTCAGCCGCACGTCGGGGGCGGTGTTCACGAGGCCCATGCAGTTCGGCCCGACCATGCGCATGCCCCAGCGCCGAACCTGCTTCATCAGCTTCGCCTCACGAGCGGCCCCCTCGCCGCCGATCTCCTTGAAGCCGGCAGTGATCACGATGAGGGCCCGCACGCCCTTGCGGCCACAGTCGTCCACCACCTTCGGCACGTGCTGCGGTGGCACCACGAGGATCGCCAGATCGACGGGCTCCGGGATGTCCGAGACCTTGCGGTAGCAGCGCATCGAATGGACGACGGCGGCGGACGGGTTGACCGGGTAGACCGGCCCCTGGAAGCCGAACTCCACGAGATTGCCCAGGATCATCCGGCCGATGCTGGTGGGGTTGCGGGAGGCTCCCACGACGGCCACCGCCCGGGGCCGGAACAGGGGATCGAGCCCCGGGAGGTTGAGCTTGTCGCCCCCGGGATCCCGGCGAGGCGGCCGGGTGCGGGGAGCGCGCGTTCGGCGGGTGGTGCTGCCCATGGGTCGCGCCTTCCAAGGGTCCCTGGCGGGACCGGGATTCGAGACTCCGGGGTCGGGACGCGCGGATCGTACCGACGCGACCGCGGGCTGTCAACGATCGGTTACCATGGATGGGAAGCCTCCCCGCCGGGAGGCCGGGAGAGAGGTCCCGTGTCGACCCGCTGCCCTCGTTGCGAACGCGGGAACGCCGACGTCGCCCGCAGCTGCCTCTACTGCGGGACCGTCCTGCATCCGTCCCGCCAGGCGCCGGCCGGCCGCCGCACGAATCCGGTTCACCTGTTCTGGGTCCCCTCGTGCCGGCCCCACGAGGACGTCCCTCGCCTGGAACGGCTGCTCGGCCTCGGGGCGTACGAGGGCCGCCTCCTGGCGAGGTCGGGCGTGCCCCGCCGCCTCCGCAGCTTCGGGGATGCCGCGCGGGCCGGGCACGTGGAGGCACGCGCGCGGGAGCTGGGCCTGCAGATCCTCTGTCTGGACGAGCATACGCTCGAGACCGTCCCGCCGGTGGAGGCGGTGCTCGCCGTCGCCGTTGACGGCCGGGGCATCCGGCTGCGCTCGAAGGGCGGCGAGCGTCCCCTCGGCGGGCCCTGGCGCCTGGCCGTGACCGGCCGGGTGCCCGTCCTCCGGCGGCGGGTGGCCAGCCGGATCAGCATGCTGCCGTCGGAAGGGGGCGCCACCCCCGGCCTCCCCCGGCTCGTGCGGCAGTCGCGGACGGTCTCCGACCATCCCGGCGTGCTCGACCTCTATCCCGTGGATGCCGAACTCGCCCTCCGGGTCCGGGAGCCGGACGTCGACTACAAGGCCTTCCAGAGTTCCCCGGGCCCGGGCTCGGCCCTCCTCCACTTCCGGGCGCTGCTGGACGGCCTGGGCGACACCCTCGTGGACGACCGGTTCAGACGCTTCGACGATCTGGATCCGGCGCATCCCGGAAGGAGCGACGTGCGTCCCGGGGTCACGGTCCTCGACGGGATCGACCGGTTCTCCCGGTACTCGCGGCTTCTGTGGCATGCCCGCGTGCGGTTCGGCTGGCCCGCGGCGACGAAGGAGGAGACGACATGAGATGGCAGCGAGAGGATGGCCGGCTCCTGGTCAAGCTGGAGCCGGGGGATCCCGTCGCGGGCTCCCTGCTGGAGCTGGCGAGGCGCGAGGCCCTGCCCGGAGCGTCGGTCCAGGGGATCGGGGCGGTGAACCGGGCGCGGATCGGCTTCTACCGGCCCGAGAACCAGTCGTACGACGAGCGCGAGCTCCAGGAGAACCTGGAGGTGATCTCCCTCGTCGGGAACATCTCCCACGTCGGGGAGGAGCCGCTGCTGCACGCCCACATCGCCCTGGGACGCGGCGACCTCTCCGTGATCGGCGGCCATCTCTTCGAGGCCACCGTCTCGGTCACGCTGGAGGTCGTCCTGGTGCCCACCGCGGGTCGGCTCACCCGGACGATGGATCCGCGCTTCCGTCTCAACCTGCTGGACCTGCCCTGAGACGCTGCCGGGAGGTTCAGCGTGCGCCGGCCGCCGGGACCGGGAAGCCGCGGTCCCGCATGAGCGCGTCGATCTGGGCATCACGGCCGCGGAACGCGCGGTAGGCCTCCGCCGGGTCCACCGCGTTCCGCACCGCGAACAGGTTCGCCACCAGCTTGCGGGCCAGATCCCGGTCGTAGAAGCCCCCCGGTGCCTCGGCGAACGCCTCCGCCGCGTCCGCCGTCAGCACGTCGGCCCACAGGTAGCCGTAGTACCCCGCGGAATAGCCCTCCCCGGAGAAGATGTGGCCGAAGTGGGGGCTGCGGTGACGCATCACGATCTCGTCGGGCATGTGCAGCCCGGCCAGTGTCTCGCGCTCGAACGCATCCACGTCCAGACCCTCGGGATCGATGGTGTGGTACTTCATGTCCATCAGGGCGGAGGCGAGGTACTCCGTCGTCAAGAAGCCCTGGTTGAACGTCGCCGCGGCCCGGATCTTGGCCACCAGCGCGTCGGGCATGGGCTCTCCGGTGTCCACGTGAAGGAGGAACCGGTCGATGACGGCGTCCGTCAACAGCCAGTGCTCCAGGAGCTGGGACTGGAACTCCGTGTAGTCGCGAACCCCACCGTTCAGCGTCGGATACGCCACGTTGGACGACAGGGCGTGCAGCGCGTGACCGAACTCGTGGAACAGGGTCTCGGCATCGGACCAGGAGATGAGCACCGGCTCCCCCGGCGGCCCCTTGATGAAGTTCGAGTTGTTGGAGGCGAGCACGGTGCGCTCACCGGCGAAGGTCTCGTGGCCTCGATAGGAGTTCGCCCAGGCGCCGGAGCGCTTCCCCGGCCGCGCGTACGGGTCCAGGTACCATAGCCCGACGAGGTCTCCGGTCGACTTCCTCGTCACCTCCCAGACCCGGACGTCCTCGTGGTACACCGGGACGGACCCGGGCTCAACGGGGGTGAACTGGAAGTCGAACAGCTCCCCGGCCACGAAGAACATCGCCTCGCGCAGTTTCTCCAGCTGCAGGTACTGCTTCACCTCGTCGGAATCGAGGTCGTAGCGGGCCTTGCGCACCTTCTCGGCGTAATAGCGGTAGTCCCAGGGCTGGATGGTGATCCCCGCCCCCTCCCGGTCCGCGATGGTCTGCATGTCGGCGACCTCCTCCTGGACGCGCGCGAGGGCGGCGGGCCAGACCGCCTCCATCAGCGCGAACGCCCGCTCCGGGGTCTTCGCCATGCGGTCCTCCAGACGCCAGGAGGCGTAGTCCTCGTAGCCGAGGAGCGCCACCCGCTCGTCCCGCAGGGCCAGGATCTCCGCGATGACCGCGTTGTTGTCGTGTTCGTCACCGTTGTCGCCGCGGGCGTAGTACGTGCGCCACACCTGCTCCCGGAGGCCGCGCTCATCCGAGAAGGTCAGGAACGGGTCCATCGAGGACCTCGTGTTCGTGATGGCGTACTGCCCCTCGTGCCCGCGCTCCGCCGCCGCCGCCGCCGCGGCCTTCACGAAGGACGCTGGAAGGCCGGAGAGCTGGTCCTCGCCGACGTAAAGGACGTAGCCTTCCTCATCGGCCAGAACGTTGTTCGCGAACTGCGTGTGCAGCTCGGCCAGGCGCTTGTTGATCGCGGCGTAGCGCTCCTTGGCCTCTCCGGTCAGGGTGGCCCCGTTGCGGGCGAACCCGTCGTAGACCAGCCACACCAGCCGCTGCTGGTCGGGACGCAGGGATGTCATCTCGTCTCCCTCGTAGACGGCGCGGATCCGGTCGAACAGCCTGGCGTTTTGCGTGATCTTCGACCGGAACTCGGCGATCCTCGGGGCCATCTCGGCCTGGATCTCCCGGAACTCCGGCGTGGACAGATTCCCGCTCCAGATGCCCCAGTAGGTGAAGACCCGGTCGAGGTCCCGGCCCGAGTCCTCCATCGCGGCGATGGTGTTCTCGAACGTCGGCGGCTCGGGATTGCCCGCGATGGCGTCGATCTCCGCCAGGTTCCGCTCCATGCCGGCCACCAGGGCCGGCCCGAGCGCATCCAGATCCATGCGATCGAAGGCTGGGACGCCGTCGTAGGGACCGGACCACTCGACCAGGAGGACGTTGCCGTCACCACCTGCCGCGGGGTCCTGCGTCGCCGGCCCGCCGCACGCCGCGAGGAACAGCATCGCGGCAAACACCATGGTTCGTCGTGGGATTCGGGACATACCCCGCTCCTCTCCTCAAGGCGCCCGGGGAGACCCGGACCGGCGGACACGGCACGGAGCCGAGGAGCCGCACGGGTCCCCGGACGGCGAAACCTGACTCTCATGCTCTACGGCGGCGCGGGCACCAGGTTTCAGCGCCGGCGGCGCGCCGGATCAGGTGGGGCGGATCCCCCGTACCGACGGGGCACCGGTGCGGTTCAGCAGGAACAGGAAGGAGAACGCGACCAGCAAAAAAGCAGCGATGTAGACCCCGTCGCCGAAGGCCTCCTCGGCGCCGGGGGCGGTCAGAGACGGAGCGAGCCGGAGCACCATGAGGTTGTTGAACAGGTGTGCGAGTGAACAGACCGCCAGGTTCCGCGTGAGATCGAAGAGAAACCCGAACAAGAGGGACATGGCGAACGAGTAGAGGAGGACCGAGAGTAGCAGCGCCGGCGGCATCGAGGGGCTGACATGGTGCAGCGCGAACAGGACGGAGACGCCCACCAGGGCCAGGAGCTTCCTCTCCCGCGGGCGGCGGATCCCCGCGCGCCCGAGGAGGCGGGTGACCTCCCCCTGCAGCAACCCGCGGTAGAACATCTCCTCCCCCACCGCGATGGCGATCTGGGCCAGCAGCAGCGCGAGACTCGCGGGGACGAACAGCGGCATGCGGAACCCGACGGCACCAGGCCCGGCCACTGCCTGCCCGACGCCGAGGAGCACGCCGTACACGACGAGAACGACCGCCACGGTGAAGAACAGGCCGGACCGGAGCCGCCGTCCGGTCGCCACGCCGCGGAGTTTCCTGCGGAACCGGGGCACCAGAAGCAGAAGGCCGGCGACCGTGGCCAGGAGCGCCCCGCCCATCCCGAGACGGAAGAGAGGTGCAGCCAGGGACTGCTCCAGGCCCTCCCGGAAGGTCCAGCGGACCAGGAGCGGGCGGGCCAGCTCGAGCGCCACGCCGGAGCCGAGCACCGCGACCGCCAGGACCAGGAGATCGCCGGGGCGCAGGTGGCCTTCCCGAAGAGAGGTCCCGGCCCGGGGGATCGTGACTTCCTCCCGGGACCGGACCTGGAGGAGCGCCAGGATCGCGATGACGAGGAGCGGACCCGCCAGCGGCGTGGCCGGAAAGAAGGCGATGCCGCACGCCTCCAGGAGCGCTCCTCCCAGGAGGATTCCGAGCACCGCGGACACGGCCACGGTGCGGTGCAGTCCGGGCTCGCCAGGGCCCCGGGCGCCCGCGGGAAGTGACGGCATGGAAGTTTCGGTTCGGAGCGTCGACGGCGGGAGCTGCCAACCCGCCGCGAAGAGCTGACAGGGGAAAATATAGGCCCAGCAAGGCTTTTGACAAACATAACAATCCGAAGCGGTCGCGGTGCCCGGGCAAAAACCGTAGACCCCGGCGGGAACGACGCGACGGCCGCGCCCGCGATTTCCGCGTATAATCGAGACACCGAACGCCCCGGCGGCCGGGGCGCCAGCCTGGAGAAACCCATGATGCGCAACACAGCGACCTGGTCGTTGCTCGCGATCCTGTTCCTCGGGATGACCATTCCAGCGGCGGCGGCGGACGAACGCCCCCTGTTCGTCCCGGGCGAGATCCTCGTGAAGTTCCGTGCCGGCGTCCCGGAGATCGACCGGGCCCGGCTGCTGGACGGCTTCGGCCTGAGGCCCGTCCACGAGCTGCTGGGCACCCGGGCGCAGAAGCTCAGGCTCCCCGCCGGGATCGAGCCCCGGGAAGCCGCCCGGCGGCTCCGGGAGCGCTTCGAGATCGAATACGCCGAGCCCAACTATTACCGGTACCTGGACTTCCTCCCGAACGACCCCGGCTTTCCGGAGCTCTACGCACTGGACAACCAGGGACAGACCGGCGGCACCGTCGATGCCGACATCGACGCACCGGAGGCCTGGGACATCACCACCGGCTCGGCCGACGTGCTGGTCGGCGTGCTCGACTCGGGAATGGACCTGGACCACCAGGACCTGCTGCCGAACCTGTTCATGAACCCGGGGGAGATCTTCGGAAACGGCATCGACGACGACGGAAACGGGTTCATCGACGACGTCGCCGGGTGGGATTTCGTCGACGACGACAACAACGCGAACGACCCCGCCGCGGCGTGCGCGGGCCACGGGACGCACACCGCCGGCACCATCGGGGCGGTCGGGAACAACGGCATCGGCGTCGTGGGGGTCTCCCCGAACGTGCGGATCCTGCCGGTGCGGGCGTTCAAGCCCGTCCTGGTGATCCTGTGCTCCGCCGAGGATGCCGACCTCATCGACGGTATCGGCTACATGACGATGATGGGAGTGGATATCAGCAACAACTCGTGGGGTGGCGGACCGTTCAGCCAGGCCGTGTTCGACGCCATCGCCCGGGCCCGGCATCTGTTCGTGAGCTCCGCCGGGAACTCGGGAGTCGACATGGATACGTCCCCCGCCTACCCGGCGAGCTACGACATGGACCACATCATCGGCGTGGGCGCGACGGATCACAACGACGACATGCCGGCCTTCTCGAACTTCGGGCGCCACACGGTGGAGATCGCCGCCCCCGGCGCCGGCATCCTGAGCACCGTGCGGAACAACGACTACGGGCTCCTCGACGGCACGTCGATGTCCTCGCCGCACGTTGCCGGAGCCGCCGCGCTGCTGCTGAGCCAGGATCCGGACCTGACCCCCGGCGAGCTGCGCGCCCGTCTGATGCTGGGGGCCGACCACGTGGGCATCCCGGTGATCGGGGGGAACCGGCTCAATGCCTTCAACGCGCTGACCCTGCCTCCGCCGACGGTCGAGGTGACGGTGACCCCCACGGGTCCGACCTCGCTCTCTCCCGGGGATACGGCGCAGATGCAGGTTGCGATCGAGAACCACGCCGGGACGAGCCAGACGGTGGATGCCCGCCTCTGGGCGTGGACGCCCGGTGGCGCCCGTCCTGTCCTGCTGGGGCCCGCGAGCCTCACGCTCAGCCCCGGCCAGGTCATGACGGTGCCGTTCTCCCAGTCGCTGCCGCCCACGCTCCCACCCGGCGAATACTGGGTCATCGCGCAGGCGACGGACGGACGCACGACCTTCGACGAGAGCCGGATCGTGCTGCAGGTGAACTGAGGGTACGGCTCAGTTCGTGATCTCCGGGGTCTTCCAGGGGAGGAACTCGACCTCCCGTACGCGGTCGACCTTGCAGTCCTTGCAGAGGACCAGCTCGTCGAAGCGGTGCCCCAGGTAGGCACTGCGAAACGCGGTGGCTGTGGGCCCGTTCCAGACGTCGCGGATGGAGCTGTTCGCCATGTTCCCCAGCACCATCTGACGCGAGTAGTCGGTGCAGCAGATGACCATATCCCCGTTGAACAGGATGTACGCCTGTTTCATCAGACGGGTGCAGGTCGTGTAGTAGTCCATCGCCGTGTGCGCGATGTCCGCGGCCTTCCGGATGTTGCCGCCGCGGTTCTCCAGGGTGGTGTACTTCGAGCGCACACCGCGGCTCTGCCAGTATCGGACCGCCCTCTTGGCATCGATCACGCTGGTGTCCACCATCGTGATCCAGAGCTCCGGGTAGCGGGCGTTCCGGCGCTTCATCTCGTCGACCAGGTAGTTCACGTTCTCCAGGGTCTGCTCGAACTTCATCGCCCCCCGCATGGTCTTCTCGTAGGCTTCCTTCTCCATCCCCTGGAACGAGATGTAGAGGGCGTGCAGGGCGGGCCCGAGATCCAGGATCTGGTCGACCACGTCCGGGCGAAGCATGGAGCCGTTGGAGGTGACCACCACCTTGGCGCTCGGACAGTTCTCCGCCATGAAGCGGATCTTCCGGGGCATATCACGGTCGAGGAACGGTTCGTTCATCAGGTAGGGGCTGAGCCGGCGGACGCCGTGCCGGGCGCATTCCTCGATGATCCGCTCGAACAGCTCTTCCGGCATCACCCCCTTCGCCTGGGTCGGGAAGGTCTCCCCGTACGGGCACCAGATGCAGTCGGCGTTGCACCCGGTGCGCGTCTGGATCTGCACCGTACGGGGAAAGGACGGCACACGGCGATGGAGGAGGCGCTTCCGGATGCGCTCCAGCACCCCGTCCCCCGGCTCGATGATCGCGTAGCGGTTCTTCATGGCTCCACCCCCTCGGGGAGGACTGCGCGCGCCTTCTTGGCGTACTCGCTCCGGGGATAGGTCTCCAGCAGCTTGAGGAGGTAGATCTCCCCCTCCTCGTTGCGCTCCACCCGCAGCAGCGAGTTTCCCAGGTAGTAGTAGAGACGATCCTTGTCGGGGTAGCGCGGGTACAGGTCCAGGATGGTCAGGAACCGGTCGATGGCCCCGAGGTACGCCTTCCGGTCGAAGTAGAACTTCCCGACCCGGTACTCGTGGTCGGCCAGGACGTCGCTGGCCTCCTGGATCTTCTCCGCCGCCAGGTCCACGTAGGGGCTGTCGGGGTAGAGCGCCTGGACACGGCGGAACTCCTCGATGGCCGTCCGGGTCTCGTTCTGATCCCGGTCCGGCGCGTAGACCTGCTGGAAATGGCACAGCGCCAGGCGGTACTGGGCATAATCCGCCCGGGGATCCGTGGGGTAGAACGTCAGGAAGTTCGAGTAGCGGCTCATCGCCTCGGTGACGTTCAGGACGCCGTGCTTTCCGAAGTAGGCATCGGCGAGGCCCAGGTGGGCATCCGGCACGACCCGGGGATCGACGTTGGGCCGCCGCAGGAGTCGCTCGAAGATCTGCCGCGCCTTGTAGTACTTCCCGCGCTCCAGCCGCTGCGTCCCCAGATCGAGGAGCTCCTGGTCGGACAGCTCCTCCAGCTTGGCGTCCTGCCTTGCCGCCGGCGCGGGGGCCGGGCCGAGAAGGGCCAGCAGCAGGAGAGCCAGGGTGGTCCTGGCCGCGCGGCGTCTCAAGACGAGGCCCCGGCCTGCACGAGCAGATCGCGCAGGTCACCGGGAAGCCGCCGCGGGTTTCCCTGCCGGTCCGTCGCCACGTGGACGGTCTCCCCCTCGGCCACCAGCTCGCCGTCGGCGCGCAGGACCCGGTACTCGAAGCGGATCCGGACCCGGCCCTGGCGGGAGCAGCGCGTCTCGATGCGCAGCACCTCGTCGTAGCGGGCGGGCCTCCTGTAGCGGCAGCCCACCTCGACCACGGGCATGAACACGTCCTGCTCCTCCAGGTCCCGGTACGGATGCCCGGCCTGACGCATGAAGTCCGTGCGGGCGACCTCGAACCAGGTGAAGAAGTTTCTGTGGTGCACGACCCCCATCTGGTCGGTCTCCGCGTAGCGGACCTGAACCTCCGCGGTCCGCGCCAGGCTCACGGACGGGCTCCCGCCCGGATCGCCTCGATCAGACCGCGGGTCGCGGCCGCCGGGTCCGCGGCGCCGAACACCGCGGATCCCGCCACCAGGAGGTCCGCTCCGGCCGCCACGAGGGCCGGTGCGTTGCCGGCCTTGACGCCACCGTCGACCTCCAGGCGCACCGTCAGACCCCGGCGGTCAATCTCCGCGCGCAGCCGGGCGAGCTTGTCCCGCGCCGCCTCGATGAACCGCTGTGCCGCGAAGCCGGGGTTCACCGACATGACCAGGACGTGGTCCAGTTCCGGGAGGATCTCCTCGATCGCCGACAGCGGTGTGGCAGGGTTCAGCGCGATGCCGGCCCCCACGCCCTGTTCCCGGATCCAGCCCACGGTGCGGTGCAGGTGCCGGTCCGCCTCGGCGTGGATCGAGATCATGTCCGCCCCGGCCTCCACGTACGCCTCCACCCAGCGGCCGGGGTCCTCGATCATCAGGTGCACGTCGAACACGAGGGAGGACGCCCGCCGCAGCGAGGCCACCACCGGAGGGCCGATGGTGAGGTTCGGCACAAAGTGACCGTCCATCACGTCCACGTGCAGCACCCGGGCCCCGGCCTCTTCCACCAAAGCCATGGCGTCACCGAGCCGTGCGAAATCCGCCGACAGGATCGACGGCGCCAGCTGCGGACCCGTCGGTATCGGTCGAGCCATCCTCGCCTCCCTCCAGGGCATGTCGGAGCCGCAGGGACGCGGCAGGTTCATGAGAGCGCGTCTACTCGCTGACCACCAGCGAGATCAGGTCCTTCGGCCGGACGGGGTAGCCCGGAAGCGGCGACTGCCGGAGCACCTCACCAGCGGGGATGCCTCGCTCCCGCCGGGGGCGCTGACTCCCCAGACGGAGCCCCGCCGCCTCCAGGGCCCTGCGGGCCTCGGTCAACCGTCTCCCCACCAGGTCCGGCATCACCCGCGTGGCCTCGGGACCGCCGCGGCTGACCAGGAGATCGACCCGGCCTTCCCGCTCCACGCCGGCTCCGGGCGGGGGATCCTGGGCGACGACAAGGTTCTCCCGCTGGCCGGAGAAGTGCACGTAGGCGATGTCCCCCAGGCGCAACCCCTCCTGACCCAGCACGACCCGGGCGCGGGGGACCGGCATCCCGATCAGCTCCGGGGCCCGGAACTCCTCCGCCCCGAGACTCACCAGGACCTTCACCTTCCGGCCGGGCTTCAACGACTCCCCCGGCGGCGGTTGCTGCGAGAGGATCTGGCCGGCGGGAACCAGCTCGCTGTGGCGCGTTCCGGTCTCCTCGAGGACCAGTTCCCGCGAGGCCAGCAGCCGTCTCGCCGCCTCCACCTCCAGCGTCAGGATCCGGGGCACCTCCACGGAGCTGCCGAAGACGGCGACCCGCATGGCGAGGTAGGCGCTCGTGGTGAAGACCACGACCGCCGCCAGCGCCAGGGCCGCGATCTGCAGCGCGGTCCATACGATCCGGGGATTCAGACTGCCTACGAGCAGTTTCATGCCTGAGACCGGGGCCGGTGACGGCCTGCGGAACCCGCGAGGCCCGGCCGCGCCGGTCGCCGATGGTAACACACCGCTCAGCGCTCCCGGCACAGCACGGCGGCGAAGAACCCGTCGACGTCATCCCGCTCCGGCCGGGTGCTCAGGTGGGGGCAGGGGCCGGTCGACGCGATCAGGGGCTCGGGGATGCCCGCTGCGAGATCCCGGGGGTGCACCGGACACAGCCGGGAGTCCGAATCCAGAAGCACGCGTACCGGTTCGGGCCCCTCCTCCGGCTCGAGGGAGCAGACGCTGAAGATGATGCGGCCGCCCGGGCGAACCAGCTCGACCGCGGCGCGCAGGATGCGGGTCTGCAGCGCACCGAGGGCCGCGATCCCCTCCTCCCGCAGCCGCCAGCGGATCTCCGGGTGGCGGCGCAGCGTCCCCGTGCCGCTGCAGGGCGCGTCCACGAGCACCCGGTCGAAGGTCCCCGGCGCCAGCGACGGGCGCGTGGCGTCCTGTACCGCCAGTAACATCCGGGGGACGCCAAGCCGATCGCGCTCCTCGCGCACCCGGCGGAGGCGGCCGGGATGCAGGTCCGCGGCCACGACGAGAGGACGACCCGCCCCCAGGGCAACATCCGTCGCCTTGCCGCCCGGGGCGGCACAGACGTCCAGCACCCGATGGCCGGGGGCCGCGGCGACGAGGTCCGTCACGAGCTGCGAGGCCTCGTCCTGCACGGCGAACCAGCCCTCGCGGAAGAGGGCCGGCGGCGGGGCCCCCGCGGTCATCCGCACCGCGCGTCGGCTCCAGCGACCGGGCTGCGTTTCGTGGCCGAGGGCCTCCAGCCGCTCGCGGAGCGCCCGGACGCCACCCCGAGCCGGGTTCGCCCGCAGCGTCAGCGGCGCGGGCTCGTTGTTCGCGGCCAGGGCGCGGGCGGCGCCCGCCTCGCCGAGCTCCCGGACGCGACGGGCCACGAGCCAGCCCGGATGGGAGGTTCGAACCGCCAGGCCTTCCACGCTGCCCGCGGGGATCGATGGGCCGGCGGAGCGCGCGCGGCACAGCGCCCGCAGGACCCCGTTGACGTAGCCCGCCCCGCCCGGTCCCACGGCCCGGCGTGCCAGCCGGACCGACTCGTCCACCGCCGCGGCCGCGGGGATCCGGTCCATGCGGAGGATCTGGTAGGCGCCCAGCCGCAGGGCGATGCGAACCGGCGGATCGAGTCGCTCCGGCGGCCGGGAGGCCAGCGGGGCGAGGGTGGCCTCGAGCCACCCCTGCCAGCGCAGCGTCCCCAGGACGAGCTCGTGGGCCAGGGCGCGCTCGCGAGGCTCCAGCGCTTCCGGGAGACGGCGCAGCAGGGCCGACGCGTACGCCCCGCCGGTCTCCACCCGCAGGAGGATGCGGAACGCCTCGCCGCGGCCGCCCACACCAAGACCGCGCAGCGGCATCAGCCCAGGAGCTCTCCCGCCCGCAACATCCGGCCGTTGAGCGCCTCCCGGCCGGACATCCGGCGTCGCGACGCGGGCTGGATCTCCAGGAGGGCGACCGCACCGCCCGCACCGCAGGCGACCCGCGCGCCGTCCCCCTCGGGCCCCAGGACCGTGCCCGGGGCGGCGGCCTCGCGACCCTCCGCCGGTAGCGCCCGGAACACCCTCATCGGTCCCGCTCCGGCACGCGTGCGGGCCAGAGGCCAGGGCTGCAGGCCGCGCACCAGGTTCACGATCGTCGCGGCGTCGCGGTCCCACTCGATCCGGCCGTCCTCCGGCCGGAGCAGCGGCGCCCGGCTGACGCCCACGGCGGGCTGGGGGGTGGGCTCCAGGGTCCCCTCCTCCAGCTGGTCCAGGGTCTCCACGATCAGGGCGGCGCCGAGCCGCGCCAGCCGCGCCGCCAGCTCCACGGCGGTCTCGCCGGGATCGATGGTGGTGCGCCGCTGCAGGAGGATGTCGCCGGTGTCCATCCCCTCGTCGAGCTGCATCGTCGTCACACCGGTCTCGACCTCGCCGTGCACCAGCGCCCACTGGATGGGAGCCGCGCCCCGGTATGCCGGAAGCAGCGAGGCGTGGACGTTGAGACAGCCGTGCCGCGGCAGCTCGAGAAAGCGCCCTGACAGGATGCGTCCGAACGCGACGACCACCGCGACGTCCGGCGAGAGCTCGCGGACGACGCCGTAGGTCGCGGGATCGTTCACGCGCCCGGGCTGCATCACCGGGATACCGTGGGCAAGGGCCACCCCCTTCACCGCGCATGGCCTGGGGGTCCCGCTGCGGCCTCGCGGTCGATCCGGAGGGGTGAGGACCGCCTGCACAAGGTGGCGGCTGTCGAGGATCGCTTCCAGGGATGGCGTCGCGAAGCCGGGTGTCCCGAGGAACAGGACGTTCACCGATAGGCCTCGACCCACTCCCCCGCCTTCACGGCCTTCTTGATCCGTCGGCGGACCAGCTGGCGCTTCAAGCTGGACATCCGATCGATGAACAGCACGCCGTTGAGATGGTCCATCTCGTGGCAGAACGCCCGGGCCAGGAAGCCCTCGGCCTCCACCTCGTAGGTCTCTCCGTCCAGGTTCATGGCGCGGAGGGTCACGTTCAGAGGTCGTTCCACCATCTCCGAGATGCCGGGGAAGGAGAGACACCCTTCCTCGTCGACCTGACTGCCCGAGGCCGCCGTGATCTCGGGGTTGATCAGCACGAGAAGCTGGTCCGGGTCCTCACCGACGGAAACGTCCACCACCGCGATCTGCCGCGCGACCCCCACCTGCTGCGCGGCGAGACCGACGCCCGGGGCCGCGTACATCGTCTCGATCATGTCCCCCACCAGCTCGCGCACCTCGTCGTCGATCCGCTCGACGCGCTCGCCCGAAGTGGACAGGACCTCGTTCGGGTACGTCACGATCTCCAGCACGGCCATCGGTGTTGCCTCATCGACACGTGTAAACTACCCTTGTTGTTGGAGTTTTGCATATGGGACCGTTGGAGTCAAGATTCGCCGACCGTTCCCCCGGGGTGTCCTGCGGACGAGACAGCCCGACCCCCACGGGGGGCAGTGGGCCGCCCCGGTGTCGCCGCAACCTGCTCGCATCAAGCCATTTAGCGGGAAGCCTCGGCTGGCACGCGGTTGGCTACCCAAAGGATGGGGGCACCGACCGTATCGTGGAGTTCGGGGCTCGGCCATGGCAACCAGGATGAGCACCAGGACAACAGCGCCGAAGACCCTGCTCCTCACCTCCCTGACCTTGCTTGTTCCGACGGTCGGTGCCCTCGCCCAGCCCCGGGACACGGGTCCCGGTACCAGCCTCGCCCGCATCCGTTATCAGGAGGGTCCGGTCGCGATCGCCGGGGCGCCCCATGGCGGCAGCCGGGGAGTGAACGTGGCGGTACGCCCCGATCAGGACCTCGTCACATCGGAGGGCCGCCTCGAACTCCAGCTGGCGGACGGCTCCCTCGTCCGTATGGACCGAGAGGCCGCGCTGTCCATCCGCTCGCTCTCCGATGTCCGGAACCGGCTGGATCGGAAGAACTGGCTCTACCTCGCCTCGGGGGCGGTCTATGTCCACGCGGAGCGGCTCCGCGCGCCCGACGACGTCTTCCGGCTGGACACCCCTGCGGGCTCCGTGTACCTGCTGACCGAGGGGGCGTTCCGGGTGGAGACGGTGGGCCCCGACGGGCGCACCGTCATCTCGGCACACACCGGGGTCGCGGAGGTCGTCTCGGAGGGGATCTCGGTCCTGGTCCGCAGCGGCGAGCGGTCCGACGTCTCTCCGGGAAGCCCGCCCACGGACCCGCGTCCGTTCAACGCTTTCGCCCAGGATGACTTCGACCGCTGGGATCGGGCCCGCCAGGGGGCCTACGTCAAGTCGTACCGCAACCTCCCCGTCCGGGAGGTGCCGGCGGAGGTGCAGCCGTTCGTCACCGAGCTCGCGTACTACGGCGACTGGGTCTCCCACCCGGACCACGGCTGGATCTGGCGTCCGCCGGCGGCGGAATCGTGGTCCCCGTACCGCAACGGCCGCTGGGAGTCCAGTCCGGAGGGCTGGACCTGGGTCGCGTCCGAGGACTGGGGGTGGGCGCCGTACCACTATGGCCGGTGGGAGCGAGACCCCGACGGCGGCTGGTTCTGGATTCCCGGCAGCGCCTGGGCGGGGGCCTGGGTCGCCTGGGCATGGGGACCGGGCTACCTCGGTTGGTGCCCCCTCGACGCGTACGGACGGCCCGCGGACGGGATGAACGCGGCCGCAGGTCCGGGCGTCCCCGGCTGGGTGGTGGTCCCCCGGGAGCGCGTGGCGGCGGTCGGCCTGAAGGGCGCGACGCTGTCGCTGGCGACCCTCGAACGCGGCACGCTGCAGACGCTGGCCGGGTGGCCCCAGTCCAGCCCGACGGCGGCCTCGGACGGCACTGCCGAGGCCTCCGGACCCCCCGCCGGGACTCGCGTGAGCGGGGAAGAGGATAGCGGGGCTCGCGTCTCCTTCCGGACCCTGGAGGGAGACGGTCGTTTTCGTGCGGCGGCGGAGGCGGAGGGGTCGGTTCGAGGACCCGCGGTACGCCGCTTCCCGTTCGGGGGGAACGGCCGGGAGGCGCCGGCAGACAGCGGCCCGGCGGCCATGGAGTCCGTCCCGCCGCCCCTCGTCCGGGCGACGTCGCCGGCGGTTTCGGAGGCGACGCGGCCATCGTCGCCGAACGCCGGCACGCCGGCGCCCGGAACCGGCGGAGCCCAGGAGGTGCGGCACGGCATCCGCATCGTCCCCGTGGATGATCGGCGGGCGATCCTCCAGCGGATCTTCCTGCTCCCCTCCATCACGGTGACCCTGGAGCCGGTCCGCCCCCAGCCCCCCGCAACCGCCGAGGCGCGGCCGGAGGACGAAGGCAAGCCCTCGGAGAAGAAGGAGGACTGAGCCCTACCGGGAGCCCTCGTGTGGCTCCCGGCCGTTCCGGATGAGGTAGATGGCGCGCTCGGCCTGATAGCGCACCGCCTGGGACGGGTCCTCCAGGGCGATCTGCTCGAAGGAGGGGACGAGGGCATCGTCCCAGCTCGCCTCAAGCGCCTTGATCGACTCGACCCGGACGCTCTCGTTCTCGTCGTTCATGGCCTTGTGGAGCAACAGGTCCCGGATGTGGTCCCCGGTCTCCAGCACGGAGTCCGTGCGGCGGGAATCCTCGAAGAGCTGACCCAGCGTGCGGGCCGCCTGCTCCCGGAACGGGACCGAGGGACCCTCCAGGTGGCGGAGGACGACGGGCACCATCGGCTCGTCCGCCAGCCGGAACTTCAGCACCTGCTCGAAGCCCGCCTCGACCAGGAAGGGGTTGTCCTCCTCGAGCAGCTTTCGTGCGGCATCCCAGATCGCCAGCTGGGAACCCAGCTCCTGGATGGCCGCAAACCGGCGGATCGCCTCCAGGAACGCTGCCTGCCCCTCGGGAGGCACGGACTCCTTGCCCTGGGATCCCTTCAGGAGGACGAAGCGGTCGGGCTCCTGGAGGACCCCGCGCTTCCGGAAGCGCTCGAGGAACAGGATGAGCTCGGCGCCCTCCTGGAACTGGATCGGCTCCTCCCAGTAGTCCCGGGAGAAGTTCCGGGCCCGGAAGACGATCTTCAGGGTCTCCCGGTCGTAAGCCCCCTTGATGACCTCCTCCACCGCCATGCGTGCCAGCCGATCGTCGCCGTCGGTGACGGTCACCCGGGCGACCAGCTCGGCACGGAACGACTTGTCCCAGAGGGAGAGCTCGCGGACGGTCGCCGGGGCCGACGCGGCAGGGGATGCCGGACCGAGAAGGCCCGCGAGAGCCCCCAGGAGCACGGCGAGCCATGCCCGGGACGCCAGCATCGCGCGGAGAGGGGACGGAACACGGGTGCACATCACTGTACCCATGATAATGCCGGCAAGTCGCACCATCAAACCGTTGGACCCCGGTTTCACTCCCGGGGGTCCGGAAGGGGGGAGGCGGCGGGCGGGGCGGCTAGAAGAACTTCTTGGCCAGGCGGCGGCCCCGGGTGGCCCCGAAGACCGAGGAGATCCGTGCCCGCTCGATGGCCCGTCGCACCAGGGGGAGCGCCTCGCGGGCGGCCCGCCGACCCCGTTCCACCAGCGGCATCGCGCTGGCGAAATCCGCCCAGTGGTGGTCCCTGACCTCGGGCTTGATGACCACGTCGGCAAAGCGCAGCTGGAACTCCTTCAGAGCCTCCGACTTGATGGCGTTGGCCCGCACGGACACGTCCATGCCGGTCTTCAACCCGGAGGTATCCCCGAGATCATCGGAGACGTCGACGGCGATCACGATGTCCGCCCCTTCCCGGAAGGCGGCGAGCACCGGGATCTTGCTGATCCAGCCCCCGTCGATGTAGCGGCGCCCTCCGAACTCGACCGGCGGCAGGATCCCCGGGATGGCGGCCGAGGCCATGATCACCCGCCGCAGGGGGCCCGTCGTGAGCAAGACCTCCTTGCCCGAGTCGAGGTCGACGGCGACGGGAACGAGCGTGATGAGGGTGCGCTCCACCCGCATGTCGGGGATCAGCCGGCGGATGTTGTGGGCGAAGTTCTCCATCGTGATGAAGGACGGACGGGTCATCTGCACGCTATAGAAGATGCCGCGCTTGATCAGGTTCGACACGCTGTAGAGGATCCCCGGCTCGGCGCCCTTCGTCTCCTTCAGGAAGTCGAACTCGGCACGGCGGAACTCCTTGCTGCGCACGAAGCGGCTGAACCGTTCCTCCATCTCGCGGGGCGACTTGCTGGTGGCGTACACGCCGGCGACCAGGGCCCCGATGCTGGTGCCCGCCAGCACGTCGACCGACACGCCCGCCTCCTGCAGGGCCTGGAGGACGCCGATGTGGGCGAGCCCACGTGCCGCGCCCCCACCCAGGGCGACCCCGACCTTGACCGTCTCCAGCACCGCTCAGCCTCCGTCCGCCCGAGAGGGACACAGGTCCGCCAGGACGCACGCCCCGCAGTCGGGGCGTCGCGCGCCGCAGATCTCCCGCCCGTGCCGGATGAGGTTCATGTGGGCCGGGTAGTACTGCTCCTCCGGCACGAGGGCGTGCATGATCCCGTGCACCTCGTGGGCCCCCGCCCGCTCCGGCGCGAATCCCAGGCGGATGGCCAGGCGGTGCACGTGGGTATCGACCGGGAACGCCGCCTTGTTCATCGAGAAGAGCAGGACGCAGTTGATCGTCTTCTCGCCGACCCCCTGGAACGTGGACAGATACTCGGCGGCCCGCGGAACGCTCCAGCGGCGGAGGAACTCCAGGTCCAGCTTTCCACGCTGCTCCTGGAGGACCGTCAGGATGCGTCGGATCCGGGCGGCCTTCTGGTTCGCCAGCCCGCCGGCGCGGATGGTCCGGGCAACGCCGGCATCGCTGGCCGCCAGCACGTCCTCCCAGCGGGGGTAACGATCCCGGAGTGCCGCGTACGCCCGATCGCGGTTGCGGTCGTTCGTGTTCTGGGACAGAACCGTCAGGATGAGCTCGTCCAGCGGAGCCCGCCGCGAGCCGTTGCGGGGACGGCCGTAGGCACCCTCGAGCCGGCGGAGGACCGCCCGCATCCGCCGACGGTCCCCGGCCTTCGACTTGCGGGTCCCGGCTCTCAGAAGACCCCCTGGAGGTCGGTCATCACCGCGCTTCCGGGGACCGGACGGATCGACGCCACCGCCCACCCTTCCGGGTAGACGTCCACCGCGTCGAACCACCGGAAGCTCCACTCCAGCTGCACCGACTGCACGACCCGCAGGCTGCGCTCCTCGTCGGACTCCCCGAGCTTCACGCTCGTCAGAGTGCCGAACGGCTCGCCCATGAAGTAGACCCGTGTCCCTTCCGGAAGGCCGCGCAGGCGGTGCTCCCCGTAATCCGGCGTCACGTCCATGACCCCGACGGCCCGGGTGCCGTCGTCGGTGACCCGGATGCCGTCGAACCGGTAGAAGATTCCCTTCCCGATGGCCAGCCCCTGGATCAGGTCGATCCCGTCCTCCTCCATCGGCAGCATGCCGGTCCTCTTGGCCTCCTCGAACTGCGCCAGGCGCTCCTGCGCGCGGGCGAGAAACTCCTCCCGGATGGATGGCCAGTCCTCGGGGCGGCCCTTCTCGAGGGCGGCACGGAACGGAGCGCTCCGCTTGATCAGCCCGACCGCGTCGTGATACTGGACGCCGGCGATGTACTCGTCGGCATCGTCCCGGACCCGCGCGTCCCTTCCCGGCGCGCAGCCTCCCGGCAGGAGCAGCAGGGGGAGAAGGAGCAAGGCCCGGACGCTTCCGGGAGTCAACGGAATCCCCCGTCGGTCAGCACGATGTCGTCCGCGGTCCCCGACTTCCCGTCCTGGCCGTCCGACGCCAGCGTGAACCCGGAGCCGCCGGAGGTGTACCGGAACCGACGTCCCCAGGCATCCGCCCGCGGCATGGTCCGAATGTAGGCGGGCTCGAGAACCGCGGCCAGTCCGTCCACGTCCTGTGCGTCCGGGTAGCCACCGGCGTCCGGGAGCCGCTGGGCCAGCGCCGCGCCGATCGCCTGCATGTCACCCCGGGTGCGGTCGGCGTACCCTCCCTGGAAGGTCCTAGACAGGGTCCGGGTATAGGACCCCTCCGCATCCGCCTCGCCCTCGCCGCCCTGCTCGCCGCCGCAGCCCGTCGTCACCAGCAGCAGCGCCAGGGCCAAAGCCCCAGTCCGTCTCGTCATCGCGAGCTCCTTCCTCCCGTCGCCGGGAGACGCTTCCCATTGTAGCCCCTTTGACCAGCGGCGGCACCGGTGGGCCTTGACCGTCGCCCCTCGCGGGGGTAGCGTGGATCCATGCCTGGTCGATGTTCCTCCAGCCGGCCATGAGCGTGTCCGCCGGTTCTCTCGCCGAGCACCGGCACGCGATGGTGGAGCGACAGCTCCGGGGGCGCGGCATCCGGGCCGCAGGTGTGCTGTCGGCGATGGGCCGCGTCCCGCGGGAGCGGTTCGTCCTGCAGCAGGACGCGGCGCGGGCCTACGACGACTGCCCGCTGCCCATCGGCCACGGCGCCACCATCAGCCAGCCCTACATCGTGGCTCTCATGACCGAAGCCCTCGAGCTCCGCCGGCAGGATCGGGTCCTGGAGGTCGGGACCGGCTCCGGGTACCAGACCGCCATCCTCGCGGAGCTCTCGCGGGAGGTCTTCACGGTGGAGATCGTCCCGGAACTCTCGGCCGGCGCGGCCCGGCGCCTCCGGGAGATGGGACGCACCAGCGTGCGCTTCCGGATCGGGGACGGCCGGTGCGGCTGGCCGGAGGAAGCGCCCTTCGACGCCGTCCTCGTGGCCGCGGCACCCGCCAGACTGCCGCCCGCGTTGCTATCCCAGCTCGCCCCGGGCGGCCGCCTCGTCGCGCCGGTCGGCGACCTGGATCAGGAGCTCACGCTCTGGCGGGAGTGCGAGGGGACGTTCCGGACCACGCACCTGACGGCGGTCCGGTTCGTCCCGCTCCGCGCCGGAGGCCCTGGAGAGGAGGAGACGCCGTGAGCGAGAAGCGTGGAGTGGTGGCGGGCGGCCTGCTGCTCTTGTCCTCGCTGCTCCCCTGCCCGGGGGACGAACCGGCGGACCCCACCTTCGAGTCCGCGCGGCAGCGGATGGTGGAGCAGGACATCGCCGGCCGCGGCATCTCCGATCCCGCGGTCCTCGAGGCGATGCGCCACGTGCCGCGGCACCGGTTCGTCCCGGAGGCGCTGGTGCGGGAGGCTTACGCGGACCACCCGCTGCCCATCGGCGCGGATCAGACCATCAGCCAGCCGTACATCGTGGCGCTCATGACGGAGCTCGCCCACGTGGAGGCGGAGGATCGGGTCCTGGAGATCGGCACCGGCTCGGGATACCAGGCGGCGGTGCTCGCCGAGATCGCGTCGAAGGTCTACTCGATCGAGATCCTCGAGGAGCTGTCCCGGGCCGCCGCATCCCGGCTCGCGGAGCTCGGGTACCGCAACCTCGAGACCCGGGTGGGCGACGGGTACCGTGGGTGGCCGGAGGAGGCGCCGTTCGACGCCATCCTCGTCACGGCGGCGCCCCCGGAGATCCCCGGACCCCTGCTCGAGCAGCTGGCGCCGGGAGGGCGGTTGGTGATCCCCGTGGGGCGGGCCTTCCAGGAGCTCCTGGTCGTCGAGCGCACCCCCGAGGGACTCCGACGCGAGCGCTCGATCCCGGTGCGTTTCGTCCCCATGACCGGCGAGGCCCAGAAGGGGGACTGAGCGGTCGAGGCGGGCCTCGCGGCCCATCTCCTTCCCGGCCGGCGATGACGGAGGACACCACGCCCCTCCGCTCCCCTGTGCTAGAGTGGGCCGTCACCGGCCCGGAGGGCCCCCGGAGAGATCGCATGGCGAAGAACCTGACGCCGCGGGCAGAGGACTACTCCCGCTGGTACAACGACCTGGTCCAGCAGGCCCAGCTTGCGGACTATGCCCCGGTGAAGGGCTGCATGGTCATCCGGCCCCATGGCTACGCCATCTGGGAGCGGATGCAGCAGGCGCTCGACGGCCTGTTCAAGGCCACCGGCCACGTGAACGCCTACTTCCCTCTCTTCATTCCCGAGTCCTTCCTGAAGAAGGAGGCGGAGCACGTGGAGGGGTTCGCCCCCGAGTGCGCCGTGGTCACACGGGGAGGCGGGAAGGAGCTCGAGGAGCCGCTCTACATCCGCCCGACCTCGGAGACGGTCATCTGGCACATGTACGGGAAGTGGATCCAGTCCTGGCGGGACCTGCCGCTGCTCATCAACCAGTGGGCGAACGTCGTCCGCTGGGAGAGGCGGACCCGCATGTTCCTGCGGACCACCGAGTTCCTCTGGCAGGAGGGCCACACGGCCCACGCCACCGCGGAGGAGGCGGAGGAGGAGACCCAGCGCATGCTGGACGTCTACCACACGTTCGCCCGGGACTGGATGGCCATCGACCCCGTGCGGGGGAAGAAGACGGAATCGGAGAAGTTCGCCGGCGCGCAGCACACCTACTCCATCGAGGCGATGATGCAGGACCGGAAGGCCCTGCAGGCGGGCACGTCCCACAACCTCGGACAGAATTTCGCCCGCGCCTTCGACGTGAAGTACCAGACCCCCCAGGGGGACATGGAGTACGTGTGGAGCACGTCGTGGGGCCTGTCGACGCGGATGATCGGCGCACTCATCATGGCCCACAGCGACGACGACGGCCTGGTGCTTCCCCCGCGCCTCGCCCCGATCCAGGTGGGCATCGTGCCGATCTGGCGCAAGGACGAGGAGCGCGCCGGGGTGTTCGAGGCGGTGGAGCGCGTGGAGAGGGCGCTGGCGGACCGGCTCTCGGTCCAGGTCGATCGCCGGGAGGAGACCCCGGGCTGGAAGTACGCCGAGATGGAGCTCAAGGGCGTGCCCCTGCGCCTCGAGCTCGGCCCCCGGGACGTGGCCAGCGGTCAGGTCATGTCCGTTCGCCGCGTGGGCCGCGCCAAGGAGCCGCTGCCTCTGGATGGCCTCTCCGAGAGCGTCCCGCGCCTGCTGGACGGCATCCAGGCCGAGCTGCTGGCGCGCTACCGGGCGATGCACGCCGCCCACACGGTCGCGGTGGACTCCTATGACGATTTCCGGGACCGCATCGATGCCGGGGGCTTCTTCCTGGCCCACTGGTGCGGCAACGCGGCATGCGAGGCACGGGTCAAGGAGGACACGAAGGCCACCATCCGCTGCATCCCGCTGGAGGGGACCGCCGAGAAGGGCGCCTGCCTCGTGGACGGGGCGCCATCGGACCGCAGGGTCATCTTCGCCCGCGCCTACTGACGCTCCGGGACAGACGGTGGAGCGCCCCTCGCCGACCGTTTCTCATTTGCGGAGCGCCAATGACATAATGGCCCTCCGAGCCGGATCATGCGACGCTCACGGCACAGCCTTGCCTTTCTCGCCCTGCTGACGGCCCTCCCCGCGGCGGCCGACGGCCCGGTGACCGTGCGGATGCTGTCCCCCGCCGCCGCCGACGTCCTGGAGGGGGATACCGCCATCGTCGCGGAGGTCGCGACGGAGGGGCCGTCGATCCTGAAGGTCGATTTCTACGTCGACGGCGAGCGCGTGGGCTGGCGCGACGAGCCGCCGTACCGCATCGAGTGGAACGCCGGGGGCAGCCTGCGGTCCCGGAAGATCCGCGCGGTGGCCTATGCCAGCGACGGGACGACGTACGAGGCATCCGTGCGCACCCGGGAGATCCACGTCGACTACCGGGAGCGCGTGTCCGTCGTGAACGTGTTCGCCACGGTCCGGGACTTCGGGGGCGACTACACCGCGAACCTGAAGCGGGACGACTTCCGGCTGTTCGAGGATGGCGTGCCGCAGACCATCTCTCACTTCGCGTACGAGAACCTCCCCCTCCACATCGTCCTGCTGCTGGACGTCAGTCTGACCATGAAGGGAAACCGCATCGAGACGGCGCGGGAGGCGGCCGAGCGTTTCGCCCGGAGCCTGGACTTCAGCCGGGACCGGGCCGCGGTGATCACCTTTGCGGGCACACCGTCCCGGATCGCGCCCCTGACCGCGGACGAGGATGCGGTCCTCGCCGCCATCCGTGGCGCCCGGGAGGAACCGGGGGGCACAGCCCTCTACGACGGGATCGCCATGGCGGTGGACGAACTCGCCGGTGTGGAAGGGCGGAAGGCGGTCATCCTCCTGTCGGACGGCAGGGACGAGAGCGGCGACGGATTCCGCCCCGGCTCCGTGCGCACCTTCGAGGAGGCGCTGCAATCCACGCTGCTGAGCGAGGCGATCTTCTACAGCATCGGCGTCGGAAAGGGCATCGAGGATCAGAAGGACTTCTACGGCGTGCGGACGGTGGGCACGATCCTCGAGGCCTTCGCAGACCAGACAGGCGGGCAGACCTACTACGCGAGCCGCCTGGGTCAGCTGCGGAAGGCGTGGGAGAACATCGCCACCGCCCTGCGGCACCAGTACAACCTGGGCTACACCTCGACGAACCAGGTGCGGGACGGGAGCTGGCGGGAGATTCGCGTCGACGTCGATCGCGAGGGATACGAGGTCATCGCCCGGTCGGGTTACTACGCGCCCTCGAGCTGAGCCGGGGCGGGACACCAGGAGAACAGGATCATCGCCAGCATGAGCCCACCCGCCCGGCTTTCCAGCGCGACCCTGGCGCTGATCGTCCTGCTGTCCCTCCCCGGGTGCGGCGGCCCTGCCGGTGACGCGCCGGACGGCGGCGCACCGCGCAACGTCTTGATCGTGACGCTCGATACCGTACGACAGGACCACCTGTCGGTGTACGGCGGCCCCGCCGCCGTCCCCAGCCTCGAGCGGCTCGCCGCCGAGGGGGCCCGCTTCGACAGCGCGTTCACGACCACCCCCCTCACGCTCCCCTCCCACGCCAGCCTGTTCACCGGCCTCGGCCCCATCGCCCACGGGGTGCACAACAACGGCAGCTTCCGGCTCACCGACGCGGCCCGGACGCTGGCCGAGGTCCTGGCGGAGCAGGGCTTCCGCACCGCGGCGGTGATCGGCGCCCAGGTCCTCGACTCGCGCTACGGCCTCGACCAGGGCTTCGAGCTGTACGACGACCTCCTGCCCCCCGAGGAGCAGGTCCAGACCCTGTTCGTGGAGCGTCCCGCGTCGCAGGTGGTGGACGCGGGGATCGCCTGGTTGCAGGAGCGGCAGGACGAGCGCTGGTTCCTTTGGCTGCACCTGTTCGACCCGCACTGGGAGTACGCCCCGCCGGAGCCCTTCCGGAGCCGCTATCCCGACGCCCCCTACGACGGCGAGATCGCCTACGCCGACCACGAGCTGGGACGGGTGCTGGAGCTGCTGCGGAGCCGGGGGACCCTCGACCGGACGCTCGTGGTGGTGACCAGCGACCACGGGGAGAGCCTGGGGGAGCATGGGGAGTCGACCCACGGCCTGTTCCTCTATGACGCGGTGATGCACGTGCCGCTGATCCTCCGGGTGCCCGGGATGGGAGCCCGCACCATCTCCGACCTCGTGCGGATCGTCGACATCTTCCCGACCGTCCTGGACCTGCTGGGGCTGCCCCCGGTGGAGCCGATGGCGGGCCGCAGCCTCGTGCCCCTCCTGCAGGGGGAGCCGGATCCCGGGCGGGTGGCGCTGATGGAGAGCTGGCTGCCCCGCCTGAACTACGGCTGGAGCGATCTGGCCGCGGTTCGCGACGCGGACTGGAAGTACATCCGGGCCCCACGGCCGGAGCTCTACGACGAGCGGACGGACCCCGGGGAGATCCGGGACCTGGCCGCGTCCGGACCGGCGGACCAGTACCGGGCGCTGCTGGACTCGCTGGAGCAGGCATCCCGGGAACGGGGGGAGGCGGACACGGCGGCCCGCCAGTCCCCGGATCCGGCGGAACGCCGCGCCCTGGAGAGCCTCGGGTACGTCTCCGTGGGGTCCGCGCCGGGCGCACCCGGGGATCTCCCGGACCCGAAGGACCGGGTCACGGAGATGGAGGCGATCCAGCACGTGATCGGCCTGGTGGCGACGGGACGTCACGAGGAGGCGGTGCCCCTGCTGCAGGAGCTGGTGGCGCGCAATCCCGACAGCGGCTTCCTGCGCGGGCACCTGGGAAACGCCCTGCGGCAGACCGGGCGGACCCGCGAGGCCATCGAGGAGCTGCTGCGCGCCACGCGCCTGGAGCCGGGAGACCATGGCCTGTGGACCGACCTCGGCAACGCCTACCTGGACCTCGGCGAGACCGAGGAGGCCCGCCGCACCTTCCGCAAGGTGCTGGAGGTCAACCCCGAGGTCGCCACCGCGTATCACAACCTCGCCCAGATCGACCACATGGAGGGGAACCGGCAGGCCGCCATCGAGGGCTACGAGCAGGCCCTGCGGCTCGACCCCAACCTGCTCCGGTCGCTGCAGAACCTCGGCGTGCTCTACCAGGAGGAAGGCCGCTACGGCGAGGCGGTGTCCCTCTTCCTGCGCCTTTGCACGCTGGATCCATCCAACGAGAGGGCGTTCTACAGTGCCGCCTATCTGCTCCAGGCCGGCGGCCGCCTGGAGGAGAGCCTGGTGGTCCTCGACGAGGCGCAGACCGTCCATCCGGACTCCGCGCTGCCCCACCTCTACAAGGCGGAGGTGCGCTCGAAGATGGGCGACCGGGAAGGCGCCGAGCGCGAGCTGCTCGAGGCCCAACGCCTCGACCCGGACTCGGCGGCGGTCCGCCGCGCGCTGGAGGGCCTGCGCGCCGCGGGGACGGACTAGCGTCGCCCCCAGGCGCCGAACAGGGTCACGTCCACGAACGCGAAGCTCGGATCCCCCAGGATCCCGTCGAGCTCGTCGCAGTCCGCCGGCGCGAGGATGCCGCGCTGGACCAGGACGGCGCGCGCCACCTGGAGGTGCATGCGGGCGGAGCGGGCCCCCCCGGTCTCCCCGCCCCGGTGCACCGCCACGGTCCCCTCGTGGCCGACGGGCCGGAGCCCCGCCCCCTCCAGGAGGGCGGGGAGCCGGCGGCCGAGGAACGGGTCGACGAGCCCCGACAGGCCCCGGAGCATCCGGCGCGACAGTTCCTCGAACCGCGCGGCCGAGGGATGACGGGGGTCCGCCGGCGCGAACGAGGCGTGGTCCTCCTCCTCGGTCAGCAGGACGCCTCCGGGCCGCAGGGCCCCCGCCAGGCGCTCCACCCCGGCCTGGGGCGCGTCCAGGTGCATCAGCAGGGCGCGACAGTGGGCCACGTCGTAGCGCTCCCCTCCCAGGTCCGCCGTCAGCAGGTCCCCCTGATGAACCTCCAGGGCCCCCTCCGGCTCCAGGAAGCGCGTGTCCCGGTCCAGGGCCACCACCCGGCCCCGGGGGCCGACCCGGGCGGAGAGCCACCGGGCGATGGTCCCGGTCCCCGCGCCGGCCTCCAGGCAGGCCGCCCCCTCCGGGACCCCGAGGAACTCCAGCCGCCGCCGGGTGATCGGGTCCAGCAGGCGGGCGAGCAGGTCGAGGCGGGAACGTTCGAACGCGTCGGGCGTGTTCGCGGCAACGTAGCGCTCGTCGGTCATGGTCCTCCGGACGCGAACCGGCGGCCCAGCCGGCTCGCGGCTCCTCTATAATGTCCCCTTACCCTGGAGGTACCCATGATACCGGTTCAGCCCGCCCGCCTGAAGCCGGGCGTCACGCCCGAGGACATCACCCCCGGCACCCGGGACGGCGAGGAGTCCGCCTCGGCCCGCCCCGGGTCCATCACCGGGAAGGCGCTGATCTTCTGGGATCCCGGGAAGCCCGGGAAGAAGCTCGACGCCATCGACACCGATCAGATCACGCCGGCCGCGGACTGCGTGTCGGAGTCCCTGGAGACCCTGGACGAGAAGTGGAAGGAGGGGTCCTTCCGCTTCCTGATGCCGGACTTCCGCGAGCGGGTGCACCGGGGCGAGAACTTCCTCGTCGCCGGGGAGCGCTTCGCCATCGGGTCCTCCCGGGAGATGTCCCCGGCGGGGCTGAAGGCGGTGGCGGAGGAGGCCGGCCTCGAGCTGGTCGTCCTCTGCGGCGCGAACATGGGGGACATCTTCCGCCGGAACGCCCTCAACCTGGGGCTCCACGTGGTCCAGAGCCCCGAGGCGGTGGAGGACGTCCGGGACGGTGACGAGCTCCGGTTCGACGTGGAGAGCCGGGCCATCACGAACCTGACGCGGAGCCGGACCTATCGACCGGTGCCCCTCACCGGAAAGGAGGAGGAGATCCGCCGGAGCGGCGGGATCTTCCGGGTCGGGCAGCGCCTGTTTCCCGCGTCGGTGCGCCAGGAGCCCGTCGTCGAGTTCCCCGACCCCGACCGGGCCCGGGGGATGACCACCACGGAGCAGATCGTCTGGGCCCACCGCGTCGACCGCGAGGCGGAGGTCCGCCCCGGAAGCACCGTGAGGGTCTACGCGGACCTGCTGCCCGCCTCGGATGGCACCGGCCCGTTCGCGATCTACACCTTCAACCGGATCTCCGGCGGCGAGACGATCTTTCCCCGCCAGGCGGCCTTCGCCAGCGATCACTTCGTCTTTACCGGCAAGGAGGTCGACGACCGGCAGACGGCGATCTCCCGGGAGTTCGCCCGGCTCCACGACATCCGCCCCCCGTATTTCGCGACGCCCGGGGACGGCATCTTCCACTTCTACTTTCCGGAGCAGGGGCTGATCGTGCCCGGCGGCCTCTACCCCGGCGCGGACTCCCACAGCCGGGCGTACGGCGCCTACGGCGCCGTGGGGATCGGCGTCGGGAGCACAACGCTCGGCTTCGGCTGGGCCACGGGCTCCATCTTCATGACCCTCGCGCCGCAGCGGCGGGTCTCCTTCCGCGGTCGGCTGCAGCCCTGGGTCAACGGCAAGGACATCGTGCTCGAGCTCCTGCGGCGCTGGGGGGCGGATCAGTCCGGCGGCATGGGCGTCGAGTTCGTCGACGAGGAGCGCCAGCTCCCCGTTCCCTACCGCAACACCATCGCGAACATGATGGCGGAGGGCGAGGCCCAGAACGGCATCTTCGCCCAGGACGAGCTCACCACGGCCTGGTTCCGCGAGCGCGACATCGCGCTGCCGTACCCGCCGCTGCGTCCCGGAGCGGACGCCCATTACGAGATCACCGAGGAGCTCGATCTGACCGAGGTGAAGCCGATGATCGCCAAGCCCTACAGCCCGGGGAATGCCTACCCCGCGGAGGAGGTGGCGCGGGAGAAGCTGGGTTTCGACAAGGCGATGATCGGGTCCTGCACGAACGGCGGGTACGAGGATCTGCTCGGGGCGGCGCTGGTGATCCTGGCGGCGCGGGACGTCGGCCGCCGCGAGGTCGCGTCGGGGAAGGAGTTTCTCGTCTTTCCGGGCAGCGGCGGCGTGAAGCGGAAGATCGAGGAACCCGAGCGGCGCCTTGGCGGGAGATCGATCGCGGACGTGTTCCGTGAGGCGGGCGGCCGGATCCGGGACTCCTGGTGCGGGCCCTGCTTCGGACAGGGGCCCGACGCGCTGCGCGAGGGGCAGCGGGCCATCACGAGCTTCAACCGGAACTGGCAGAACCGGATGGGCTACGGGGGGCTGGGCTACCTCGCCAGCCCGCAGGTCGTGGCATCCTCCGCGTTGCTGGGCTACATCGGCTCCCCCGCGGAGCTGGGTCTCGAGTGGGATCCGGAGACGTTCGAGGCCTGACCACGTATCCTCGGGTCCAGGGCCTCGAGATGCCGGCCGCCCGCCGCACTCCGTTTTGCCGCCCGACCGGCCTGCGGCTATAATCACCGCGCTCTCCCGGGCGCGCCGCGTGCCGGGCGAGCTCCACCCTGGGAGCCCCGCACAGCGATGAAGCTCTCCGTCGTGATCCCCGTGTTCAACGAATGCTCCACCGTGGCCTCCGTGGTGGACCGGGTGCGCTCCTGCATCCCGGGCGGAAACGGCGAGATCATCCTGGTGGACGACGGATCCAGCGACGGCAGCCAGGACGTCATCGCGGACCTCGGGAAGGCCCCGGATGTCCGCGTCGCGTTGCACGAGAGGAACCGGGGTAAGGGTGCCGCGCTGCGTACCGGTTTCGGGCTGGTCACGGGGGATGTGGTGATCGTCCAGGATGCGGACCTGGAGTACGACCCGGCCGACTATCCGCTGATCCTGCGGCCCATCCAGGAGGGGAAGGCCGACGTGGTGTTCGGCTCCCGGTTCGGCGGCGAGACCCACCGGGTGCTGTTCTTCTGGCACTACATGGGCAACAGGCTGCTGACCACGCTCTCGAACATGTGCACGAACCTGAACCTCACCGACATGGAGACCTGCTACAAGGCCTTCCGTGTCGAGGTCCTGCGCGACCTGAGGATCCGCTCCAACCGGTTCGGGTTCGAGCCGGAGTTCACCGCCAAGGTGGCACGCGGCCGCTGGCGGATCTACGAGACGAGCATCTCCTATCACGGCCGGGACTACTCGGAGGGCAAGAAGATCACCTGGTGGGACGGCGTGAAGGCACTGGTCGCCATCTTGTGGTTCCGCCTCTTCGACTAGCCGACAGCCTGATGCCAGGGGCGGTGAAGCGGCTCGCCACCGGACGGCAGGAGGCATGATGGGCAGGATCCGTGAACTCCGCGCCGGGGACACGCCGCGGATCGCCGCGCTCCATCGCAAGGTGGGGCTGGGGGATCCGCACGGCTCGCTGGAGTCCCTCGCGTCCCACTTCGAGGACGTGTTCCTCGGACATCCGTGGAAGGGGTCGGTCCACTCCC
>JASFRI010000003.1:0-31233 GCA_050115015.1 Acidobacteriota bacterium | reverse complement strand
CCCGGCGAGCCGAGGCCGGGGCCACAGGATCTGCCCCGGGTCTCCGTGCTCGTCCCGATGCGCGACGAGGCGCGGTATCTGGCGACCTTCCTGGAATCCCTGCGGCGCCAGGACTATCCGCCGGACCGGGTCGAGTACCTGATCGCCGATGGGGAGTCCAGCGACGGCAGCCGCGAGACGGTGGAGGCGGCGGCGCGCGAGCTTCCCGCGGGGCGGATACGGCTCCTCCGGAACCGGGCCCGTGCCACGCCCGAGGGCCTCAACCTGGCCTTGCGGGAGGCGCAGGGGGATGTGGTCGTGCGCATGGACGTGCACGCCGTCTACGCCGACGACTACGTGCGACAGTGCGTCCGCCACCTGATCGACAGCGGTGCGGCCCAGGTCGGCGGACCCCAGACCGCGGAGGGGGAGGGCTGGATGGGGCGGGCGGTGGCGGCGGCGGTCAACTCGCCCTTCGGGGTCGGCGGGGCGACCTTCCGGTATCTGCGCCGGCGGGCGGAGGTCGACTCGGTCTACCTCGGATGCGCGCGTCTGGAGACGCTGCGCGGCCTGGACGGATGGGACCCCGGGGCGGTCTACGACGAGGACACCGACATGAACGCCCGGATGCGGCGGGCCGGAGGCCGGCTGATCCTGGAGCCGGAGATCCACGTGCGCTACCGTCCCCGCGCCACCTGGCCGGGGCTCGGGGCACAGTACTACCGCTACGGGTTCGGCAGGGCCCGGACCTTCCGGCGCTATCCGGAGACCATGCGCCTGTCCCATCTCGTGCCGCCGGTCTTCCTGGCGGTGCTCCTGGCGGCAGCGGTGCTGGCGGTGGCGGGAGTCCGCCCCGCGCTCTTCCTGCTGGCCGGGCTGCTCGGAGGCTATCTCCTGGCAGCGCTGGCGGCGGGATGGGCGGCCGCGGAGAGACGGCCCCGGCTGGGTCTGCTCACGGCCCTCACGTTCCCGTGGATGCACGGGGCCTGGGCCGTGGGGCTGTTCATCGGGATGATCCGCTTCGGGGTGCCGCTGCGCGCCATCTCCCAGGCGCTCCGGCGGCTGGTCGGCGCCAGGCCGGCCCGACGGGGGACCCTCCCGTGACGGCGCCCCGGCGGATGGACGAGGTCTACCGCAGGCGGCGGGACCTGCACCCGCCCGAGTATTACTCCCTGTTCCGGCCGGGGCAGCACTACCTGATCCGGCGCCGGGAGGAGGACCTGCTGCGATTTCTCGTGCGCCAGGGCATCTCGAGCCTGCGTGGATTGCGGATCCTGGACGTGGGCTGCGGCGGCGGGGAGTGGATGCTGCGCTTCCAGCTCTACGGCTGCCTCCCGGAGGACCTCGTCGGTATCGAGGTCCAGGCGGAGCGGGCCCGGAACGCGCGGCTCCGGACGCGGGCAGGGCTGGTGGCGGAGGCGGATGCCGTGCGGCTGCCGTTCGCCGACGGGAGCTTCGATCTGGTCCACCAGTCCACGCTGCTGACCCTGGTGCTGGAACCGGAGCAGCGGGCCCGCATCGCGGCCGAGATGCTGCGCGTACTCCGCCCCGATGGGGCCGTCCTCTGGTACGATTTCCGCTACACGAACCCCAGGAACCGAGATGCCCGGGGGATCGGACGCCGTGAGATCCGGCGCCTGTTCCCCGGCTGCCGGCCGGTCCTGCGGTCGCTGACGCTGGTCCCCTTCCTGGCCCGGCGCCTGGCACCGTGGAGCCCTGTGGCGTGCCGGGTCCTGGAGAGCCTGCCGCCCCTCCGGACCCACTATCTCGCCCTGATCCGCAAGCCCGGCACGTCGCGGGGGGCTTGAAAAGGCGGATTGCGGGCAGTAGATTCAACTATTTGACGTGAATCGGTCCATACCGGCCGGGAGGGGGAGCGTGCAGATCGTGATCCTGGCGGGCGGGCTGGGCACGCGGCTCCGGCCCCTGACCGAGTCCGTGCCCAAGCCTCTCGTGCCCGTGGACGGCGTCCCCTTCCTGGAGCGGCAGATCCGGTTCCTGGCGGGCCAGGGGTTTCGCGACTTCCTGCTGCTGACGGGCTATCGCGGGGAGCAGATCCGGATGCACCTGGGGGACGGGTCCCGTCTGGGGGTCCGCCTGGGGTACAGCCACGAGGAGCATCCTCTGGGGACCGGGGGGGCCCTCCGGCAGGCCCTCGGACGACTGGGTGAGCGTTTCCTCCTGGTTTACGGGGACTCGTTCCTGGCGGAGGACCACGCCGCGGTGGCCGCAGCCTTCGAGGGCCGCGAGGACGCGGACGGGATGATGGTGGTGTACCGCGATCGCAACGGGGAGACGGGCGTGTCGCCGAACGTGGCCCTGGACGAGGCGGGGCGGGTGAAGGAGTACGCCAAGGGGAGCGCCTCCCCGGAGCTCCGGTACATCGAGGCCGGCGTCCTCGGGCTGACCGCCGGCGTCCTGGGGGGGATCCCACCGGGGAGAAAGGCATCCCTGGAGGCCGAGGTGTACCCGCGGCTGGTGGAGGCCGGCCGGATGGCGGCATGGGTGACACGAAGGCGGTTCTACGACATCGGGACGCCCGAGGGCATGCGGATGGCCGAGACGTTCTTCCGGGGGCGCGAGGCCGAAGGAGGGGGACGGTGAGCGGCATACGAGAATACGCGGCGGAGTACTTCGACGGGATGCGGCGGAGCATCGAGGAGGTGGACGGGGAGGCCCTGGAGGGGATCGCCGAGGTCTTCCGCGAGGCCTGGCGGAACGATCGCCGGGTCTTCATCCTCGGCAACGGGGGCAGCGCCACCACCGCCTCCCACATGGCCACCGATCTGGGAAAGGGGACAGCCCAGCCGGGGGTGAAGCGCTTCAAGGCGCTGAGCGTCACCGACAACATGGGCCTCGTCACGGCCTACGGTAACGACATGAGCTACGATGACATCTTCGTGGAGCAGATCAAGAACCATCTGGAGCCCGGAGATGTGGTGGTCGGCATCACCGGCTCCGGGAACTCCCCCAACGTCCTGAAGGCGATCCGCTGGGCGCGGGAGCACGGGGCGGTCACGGTAGGCTTCATCGGCTTCGGCGGCGGGAAGCTGGCAGGGATGGTCGACCACCAGGTCACGTTCAGCAGCTGCAACTACGGGATCGTCGAGGACCTCCACCTGTCCCTGAACCACATCCTGAGCCAGTTCTTCACGCGGGAGCTCGCGGCGCTGCGTCCCGCGGCCGGGGAAACGGCGTGAGGATCTTCCTCACCGGGGGGGCCGGCTTCATCGGGAGCCATCTGGCCGAGAGGCTCCTGGACGAGGGGCACGAGGTGACCGCCCACGACAACCTCTCCCTGGGACGGCGGGAGTTTCTGGCGGCCTGCGAGGGACGTCCGGGTTTCCGCTTCCTGGAAGGGGATCTCCTGGACCGGGAGGCCCTGGCGGGCCTTCTCGCGGGGCACGACGCCGTGTTCCACATGGCCGCAAACAGCGACATCGCCGCCGGCGGTGCGGTCACGGATACGGACCTGCGGCAGGGGACGCTGGCGACCTTCCACGTGCTGGACGGGATGCGCCGTCAGGGCATCCGGCAGCTCGTGTTCGCCTCCACCTCGGCCGTCTACGGAGAGGCCCGCAAGATCCCCACGCCGGAGGACTACGGCCCGCTGTTCCCCATCTCCCTCTACGGCGCGTCGAAGCTGGCCTGCGAGGGGCTGATCTCCGCGTTCGAGCACGCGTACGGCGTGCAGGCCTGGATCTTCCGGTTCGCCAACATCGTGGGAGACCACGGCACCCACGGGGCCGTGGTCGACTTCATCCGGAAGCTCCGTGAGAACCCCCGGGAGCTGGAGATCCTCGGCGACGGCCGCCAGGCGAAGCCCTACCTGTACGTGAAGGAGTGTGTCGACGGGATGCTGTACGGCTGGACCCGTGGTCGGGAGAGGGTGAACTGCTTCAACCTGGCCTGCCAGGGCGCGACGTCGGTCCTCCGGATCGCCGAGATCGTCCGCGGGGAGATGGGGCTGCCGGAGGCGGGGTTCCGGTTCACCGGCGGGGATCGGGGCTGGGTGGGGGACGTGCCCCAGGTCCGGCTGGACCCCTCGCGGCTGGCCGAGGCGGGCTGGAAGGCGCGTCTCGACTCGGACGGGGCGGTCCGCGAGGCGGTCCGGGCGCTTCTCTCGGAGGGGGCCGCCGTGGGCGGAACGGGACCCGCGTGATCATCTCCCGCACCCCCTTCCGCGTAAGCTTCGCCGGCGGCGGCACGGACCTTCGTGCCTTCTACGGCGAGGAGACCGGCGCGGTGACCAGCGTCACCATCGACCGGCACATGTACATCACGGTGAACCGCCGTTTCGACGAGAGCCTCCGGGTGAGCTACTCGAAGACGGAGATCGTCGACGACTTCGAACAGCTTCATCATCCCATCGTGCGGGAATGCCTGCGGCTAACCGGCCTGACCCGCGGGCTGGAGATCACCTCCATCGCCGACATGCCGGCAGGCACCGGCGTCGGGTCCTCCTCCAGCTTCACGGTCGGGCTGCTCCACGCCCTGCATGCCTTCGCGGGACGCCATGCCTCGCCCGAGCGGCTGGCCCGGGAGGCCTGCCAGGTGGAGATCGACATCCTCGGCGAGCCGATCGGAAAGCAGGACCAGTATGCCGCCGCGTACGGCGGGATGCGCCATATCCGTTTCCGGCCGGACGAATCGGTGGTCGCGGACCCGGTCATCATGCCCGCCGGAACGCTGGGGGAGTTGCAGGCGAACCTGGTCTTCCTGTACACGGGGACGGTTCGTTCGGCCTCCCGGATCCTGGCGAGGCAGAAGGAGAACACCGACGACAAGCGCGAGCACCTGCGGGCGATGCGCGTACTGTCGGAGGACGTGAGGGACGTGCTGCGGGAGGGGCGCCGGCTGGAGCGCGTGGGCGAGATCCTGCACGAGGGATGGATGCACAAGCAGCAGCTCGCGGGCGGCATCACGAACCCGACGCTGGACGACCTGTACCGGCGCGCCCGGGAGGCCGGTGCCATCGGCGGGAAGATCCTCGGGGCGGGAGGAGGAGGCTTCCTGATGCTCTACGTGGAGCGGCCGAACCAGCCGCGGGTGGAGCAGGCCCTGCCGGAGCTGCGGCGCGTGCCGATCCGGTTCGAGAACCAGGGGAGCAAGATCATCTTCGTGGGGGACACCGAATGAACGGACCGCGCAAGGCGACCTCGTTGCCGCACGTGATGCCGCCTCGCCGGGAGGAGTTCCTCCCGTTCCACCGGCCGACCATCGGCGAGGAGGAGGTCCGCGAGGTGTCGGCGGTGCTCCGGTCGGGCTGGCTGACCACCGGCGCGCGGGTCAAGCAGCTCGAGGAACGCCTCCGGGAGCGGCTCGGCTGCGCCGAGGCCGTGGCCGTGAACTCCTGCACCGCGGCACTCCACCTGGCGCTGGTGACGGCCGGCGTCGGCCCCGGCGACGAGGTCGTCACCACGCCGTACACCTTCTCGTCCACCGGCGAGACCATCCTCTACACCGGAGCCCGCCCGGTGTTCGTGGACGTGCTGCCGGGCACCGCGAACCTGGATCCGGAACGCCTGGAGGCGGCGATCACCGACCGCACGCGGGCCATCCTGCCGGTCCACATGGCGGGGTATCCCTGCGAGATGGACCGGATCGCGGAGATCGCCGCCCGCCGGGGGCTTCCGGTGATCGAGGATGCGGCTCACGCGATGGGGACCGCGTACCGGGGGCGGCCGGTGGGCAGCCTCTCGCGGTTCACCTGCTTCAGCTTCTACGCCACGAAGAACCTGACCACGGGGGAGGGCGGGTTGCTGGCCCTGGGGGATCCCGATGACGCCGCCCGCGTGCGACGGCTCAGCCTGCACGGCCTGAGCCGGGATGCCTGGAAGCGGTACATGGACGCCGGGTCGTGGTCCTACGCGATCGAGGACCTCGGCTTCAAGTACAACATGCCCGACTTCGCCGCCGCCATCGGTCTGTGCCAGCTCGAGCGATTCGAGGAGGAGCAGCGTCGGCGCGAGGAGATCGCCGCGCACTACCGGACGCTGCTGGCGGATTGCGAGGCGGTCGAGCTGCCCCCGGAGACGCAGGCGGAGGGGGACCGTCATGCCTGGCACCTGTTCATCGTGCGGCTGCACCTGGATCGCCTGCGGGTCGACCGGGACACCTTCGCCCGCCGGCTCCAGGAGGCGAACCTGGGGATCAGCGTCCACTTCATCCCCCTGCACCTCCACCCCCTCTACCGGCAGGCCCTCGGGACGAAGGAGGGGGACTACCCGGTGGCGGAGGGGCTGTTCCGGCGGGCGATCTCCCTGCCGTTCTTCCCCTCGATGATCCCCTCGGAGGTGGAGTACGTGGCTGCCGTGGTCCGGGCCCTGGCCGAGGAGTTCCGGCGCTGAGCCGAACGGGGCGGGCGCTCAAGCGCGCACTGGACCTCACCGCCTCGGCCGCGGGCCTCCTCCTGCTCTCCCCCCTGCTGGCCGGGGTGGCCATCGCGGTCCGCCTGGGCTCTGCCGGCCCCGTCCTCTACACCCAGGAACGCGTCGGCAAAGACGGTAAGTCTTTTGATCTTTATAAATTCCGTTCCATGCGGTCCGGGGCGGACCGGGATGGCGCTCTGGTGACCGGTGGCGGCGATCCCCGGGTCACGCGTGTCGGGCGCCTGCTGCGCGCCACGAAGCTGGACGAGCTACCGCAGTTGTGGAACGTGCTGCGGGGCGAGATGAGCCTGGTCGGCCCCCGGCCCGAGGTCCCGCGCTACGTCGCCCACTACACCCCGGATCAGCGCCGCGTCCTGGCCGTCCGGCCGGGGATCACGGATCCGGCCACCCTGGCGTTCCGGGACGAGGAGGTGCTCCTCGCGGGGGTTCCCCCCGCCGAGAGGGAGGCTCACTACGTCCGCGAGGTGATGCCCGCGAAGCTGGCCCTGAACCTGGAATACCTCGAGCGGTGCGGGTTCTGGAGCGATCTGGGGGTCATCGCGAGGACCGTCGGCGCCGTGGTGGCCCGGAGGCCGTCCCCCCGCGGATCCCGTCGGGAATCGCCTTGACGGGCCGGGAGCTGCGCCGTATATTCCGACGTATCCTCGTCTTGGAGAATGGTTTGTGCGCCGTCCGGGGGGTGCGAGGGGGCGGATCGGCGCCTGACGGAGTCCGAACGTGAGCTGGTTGCGAGGGGGCCTGTGGCCGCGGCGGCGCGCGCTGTTCGTCGTGGCCGACGTCCTGATCATCATCGTCGCGAACCTCCTCGCGAACCTCCTCCGGTTCGACGACCCGTTCCCCAGCGGCCGCGTCCAGTTCCTCTACTTCCATCGCTGGATGTACCTGGACCTCGTCCTGACCCCGCTCATCTTCTGGGTCTTCCGGCTCTACCGGTCCTCCTGGCGCTACACGTCGATCCACGAGCTGATCCAGATCGTCCAGGCCGTCCTGGCCCGGACGGTGGCGGTGGTGCTCGCCTTCGTGGCCCTGGGTTACCACGGCCTGCCGCGCAGTGTCGTCGTCATGGACACCGTCCTGCTCCTCCTGCTGGCCGGTGGCCTGAGGACCATGGGGAGGGTCCACGGCGAGCTGAGCCGCAAGCGGAGCGGCGGCCGGCGGGTGCTGATCGTCGGCGCCGGGGAGTCCGGGGAGATGATCGTGCGGCAGATGCGCCAGCGGGGGGACCTGGACTACGTGCCCATCGGCTTCGTCGACGACGACCCCGAGAAGCACGGGGTGAACATCCACGGCGTCCCGGTCCTCGGAGGGAGGGACGACATCCCGGAGATCCTGAGGACCCGTCGTGCGGTGGAGGTCATCGTCGCGATCCCGTCGGCGTCGGCAAGGGACCTCCGGGAGATCCGCCGTCTGTGCGGCGATCGGAAGGTGCGCCTGAAGGCCCTGCCCTCGATGCCGGACTTTCTCGAGGATCCGGCGAGCATGCGCCAGATCCGCGACGTCCAGGTGGAGGACCTCCTCGGCCGGGAGCCCGTGGTCCTCGATGTGGAGGCGATCCGACGTGACATCTACGGCCACACCGTCCTGGTGACGGGGGGCGGCGGCTCCATCGGGCGGGAGATGGCCCGGCAGCTCGCGGCGCTCCGGCCCTCGCACCTGGTTCTGGTGGATCGCTCCGAGAACAACCTCTTCGCGATCCAGATGGACCTGCGCTCCCTCGCCCCGGACCTCCCGGTGTCCTACTGTGTGGGGGACATCCAGGACGAGGTCCGGATGCACGAAGTCTTCGAGAAGCACCGCCCGCACGTGGTCTACCACGCCGCCGCGTACAAGCACGTCCCGATGATGGAGTCCAACGTCGTGGAGGCGGTGTCCAACAATGTGTTCGGGACCCGTCTCCTGGCGCGGCTGGCGGCGGAGTTCGAGGCCGTCCGGTTCGTGCTGATCTCGACCGACAAGGCGGTCAACCCGAGCAGCGTCATGGGCCGCACGAAGCGTGTCGCCGAGCTGATCCTCCAGTCGATGAACGGGGCGTCGACGCGCTTCATCGCGGTGCGCTTCGGGAACGTCCTGGGGTCGGACGGCTCCGTGGTACCCATCTTCCGGAACCAGATCGCGTCCGGCGGGCCCGTGACCGTCACCCACCCCGAGGCCACCCGCTACTTCATGACCATCCCCGAGGCGGTGCAGCTCGTGATGCAGGCCGGCTCCATGGGGGAGGGGGGCGAGATCTTCATGCTGGACATGGGCGAGCCGGTCCGGATCGTCGACCTGGCCCGGAACATGATCGAGCTGTCGGGCTTCCGCACGGACGTCGACATCGATATCCAGTTCACCGGCCTGCGCCCGGGGGAGAAGCTCCACGAGGAGCTCTCCGCCGCCGACGAGAATACCCTTCCCACCGCCCATGAGAAGATCGTGAAGCTCTCGGTGCGGTCGGTGGCCCATGTGGAGCTGAACCGCGAGCTGGAGGGCCTCCGGACCGCCCTGGGGCGCCGGGACGGGGAGACCCTGGGAAGGGAGCTCGCCGCGCTCGTCCTGGCCTACGGCACCCACGAGGCGCGTGGGTCGACCCGGCCGCGGGCGGTACAGACCCATCTGCGCGAGGTCTCCCCGCCGGGCTAGGGGCGTGGCCGGGGCTCTCGACGCAAACCCCTCGCAAGACTCGGTTTCTTGACTTCGGGGGGGGCGAGATATACCTTGAACCCGACCTGTTTCTCCCCTGGGACCGGGAATTCCGTGGCCACGGCGAGAAACCGATCTGTCCGGTGGGCTCGATGCGGGGTGCGAGGTTCGCGATGATGTGGCTGCTCCTCGGTGTCGCGGGGTCGGGCCCGCGACCGGCCCGGGCGGAGGGGATTCCGATGGGACACGCGCAGTTCTTCCCCTCGGTGATCGTGGAGTCCGGCCGGAACAGCAACATCTTCAGTCAGTCCGAGGAGTACGGAAACGTGGTTCCGGACATCTACTCGTACATCAGGGTGCCCCTGCTATGGCGTCTGCCGTTCCGGCAGAGCCGCTGGGACCTGTCCTATGCTCCCGGATGGAACAACTACAAGGAGAATGACGAGCTCGACGGCCCAGTCCATGATCTGGACACCGAGGTGGAGCTCAACTTCTCCTCGGGGGCTCAGCTCTCGATCCGGGGAGGGGTGTTGCTGGACTACCTGAACACCCAGGCCTTCGGCGCCGGAGAGGTGGTTTACAGCGACCAGCGCTACACCTTCACCGAAGCCTACGTGGAGTTCGAGCACCCGTTCAACCTCGGTCATGGGATGCGGGCGCAGGTGGCCTACCAGGACCTCAACTTCAACGAATCCGGCCGGAACTCCTTCGTGGACTACACGCTGCGGGACCTGGACCTGTCGTATCTGAAGTTCCTGGGGCCGGGCACCACCCTCGCCTTCGCCTTGACCATGTCCCGCAACGACCAGGAACGCCTGGTGCTCGAGACCGAGGAGGGGAAGTGGAGCCGGGATGGGTTCCAGGTCGGGTTGGAGCACAACTTCGACGAGCGCGACCTCGCCCAGTTCTACGTCGGCTATGACGTCCTGAGCTTCGATCGGTCGGACGATGCCGACTACGCCGGAGTGGTGGGGCGCTTCATCTACCAGCGCGCCTTGACGCCGGTCGTCTACATCCAGGCCGAGCTGGTTCGCGACCCGTATCAATCCGTCTTCAACGTCAACAACTACTACCTGACGGATCGGGTGGCGGTCAACCTGCTGTTCCGGCCGCCCGGGCGGATGTTCTTCGTCCTGGCGGCAGCGTTTCAGCGCAACGGCTATCCGGACATCACCCAGGAGTTCTGCCGTTCCGACGCTGGCACCGTTCCGGAGCCCATCCCGCCGGGTGAGACCTGCCCCGACGGCTCCGTCCCGGCGACGGGGCTCGGAGAGGAGAGCATCGGCATCCGCCGCCAGGACTATCTGCTGCGCTGGACCGCCGGCCTGGGCGTCCAGTTCAACCGTACGAGCGCGCTCGAGTTCCGGTATCAGCAGCTTTCCCGCACGTCGAACACGCCAGAGGTCGAGTTCGATACCGGGGTCGTCTCGCTGGAGTTCCGGTTCGGATGGTCCGGGCAAGGGGAGAACATCTGAGCATGCGATCGCGGACGCCAACACCCCGGATTCTCGTCCTCGCTGTCGCTCTGGTGCTGGGTGGGCTCGTCGGCAGCTTCAGGGCTGCGAGCCCTGCGGCGCGCGGTGGGCAGGACGACACGGGGATCTGGCTCGAAGTCGACGTGGACGAGGGGCTGCAGCTCTCGCCGTCGCCCGAGGGCGGGACGATTCTGGAGTTCTCGGGCTGGAGCCCAGAGGAAGATGGCCTGGGGCCGCTGGAGGGCCTCCCCGCGGCGCGCCTGATGAGCGTGCCCGGGGGAGCCGCCGTGGAGTTGCCGTACTCGCTGGCGCGCCTGACGGCGGTCCGGCGGGTTTCGGGTGGCTGGCGGTTCGTGTTCGCCTCGACCACCCCGGACAGCGCCTTCTCCGATGGCGGCGCATACCGCCTCGGCGTGCGCGACATGATCGAGATCTACGTGCATGGACACGATGACCTCAGTCGCAGCGACACCGTACCGCCTGACGGTGTGTTGAACTTCCCTCTCATCGGGCAGGTGCAGGTGGTGGGGCGGACGACGGCGGAGGTCGCCGAGGAGATCCGAAGCCGTCTCGAGGCCGACTACCTGGTGGACCCGAAGGTCACCGTCCGCGTGTCGGAGTACGAGTCCCAATGGGTCAACGTGGTGGGCTTCGTACGGACCCCGGGCAAGTACCCCATCAAGGGGCCGACGACGCTGGTCGACATGATCACCCAGGCGGGTGGGATCACCGAAAATGCCGGGCCCACCGTGGTGGTCACGCGGACCCGTCCGGACGGGACCACCGAGAGCCTCGACGTGGGGCGGGACGAGCTGTTCACACCCGAGGGCCGGGGCGCGCAGCTGGTGCTGCATCACGGCGACGTCGTCAACGTGCCAGAGCAGCCGATGTTCTACATCCAGGGCGAGGTCGCGTCCCCGGGCACCTATCCCCTGGAGCGAGGCTACACATTGCTGAAGGCGATCTCCGTCGCGGGAGGCATGTCCCAGTGGGCGGACCGGAAGTCGGTGGAGCTGCATCGTGACGTGGACGGGGAGACGCGCAAGATCGTCGTGAACCTGAAGGCCATCGAACAGCGCCGCGAGCAGGACGTCAGCCTGCTGCCCGAGGACATCATCATCGTGAAGCGCCGGCTGCTGTAGGCCGCGATCTGGAGGAAGGAACCCGACGATGGACGACAAGACCACAACCACCGCCAGGCCCGAGGCTCACCTCCGGGACTACTGGCGAGTCGTCTGGAACGGCCGCTGGTCCGTCATCTCGATCTTCGCCGTGGTCGTGGTCCTTGGGACCATCGCGACGCTGCTGCAGAAGCCGAGCTACGAGAGCGCGGTGACGATCGAGATCAACGCCCGGCCCCGGGCGATGGTGCAGGGTGCGGATGTCGCGCAGCTCGGGGCCACGGATTTCGGTTATCTGGCCGAGGAGCGCTACTACAACACGCAGTACCAGATCATGAAGAGCCGGGACGTGCTCTCGCGGACCATGACGAGTCTCGACCTGTTCGAGCACCCCGCGTTCGCGCAGGCCGAGGACCCGGTGGAGGCTTTCGCGAGGCGCATCGTCGTCAATCCCGTGTCGGAGACGGGGATCGTGAAGCTCCGCGTGCGGGCGGGTGACCCGGAGTCCGCCGCGCTCTGGGCCAACACCCTGGCGGAGACGTACAAGGAGCGCAACCTCGCGAAGGCAGCCGAGAAGACCGACGAGGCGGTGAACCGACTGCGTCAGCGGCTGCTGCCCCTGCGCAACCAGCTTCTGGAGGAGGAGCAGCGCCGCATGGAGTTCGCGGAGGACGCCGAGCTCTACGTGGGAGACGATCCGCAGAAGAGCTTCCAGGAGCGCCTGAAGCTCCTGGATGCCGACCTTACCCAGGCCCAGGTGGACCGCCTGGCGATGGAGGGGATCTACCAGAAGCTGCAGGAGATCCAGAGGGAGGGTGGCGATTACCTCGTCGTGCCGCGGATCGCCACCGACCCGACGATCCTCGGACTCCAGGAGGACGCGATCCGTCTGGAGACGGAGCTGCGGCGGCTGCTGGTGACGTACAAGCCCGGGCACTTCAAGGTCAAGGAGAAGGAGTCCGAGCTGGATCGGGTCCAGCAGCGGATGGACCTGGAGATCCAGCGGGTCAGCGGCGCCATCGAGACCGAGTACAACCTCCTGCGGGGGCGGGAGCAGGAGCTCAAGGACGCCATCGACGATACCCGGCAGCAGTCGATGGCCCTGGGGCGCAAGGCGTCCGAGTACGAGGTGTTCAAGACGGATTCCAGCGAGGCACGGAAGGTCTACGACCTGATCAGCAACCGGATCAAGGAGGTCGAGCTCAACGCGAATCTGCTCAGGAACAACGTGACCATCGTGGACCAGGCGGTGGTGCCCAGGGAGCCGGTGAGCCCGAAACGCCGGCTGAACGTCCTCCTGAGCGCTGTCCTGGGGCTCGCGCTGGGCCTCGGCCTGGTGTTCTTCCTGGACTACCTGGACAACACGGTGAAGACCAGCGAGGACGTGGAGCAGTATCTCGGCCTGAGCATCCTGGCGATCGTGCCGCGTCGCAGCGAGGCCGCCGAGCCGATGCTGCGGGAATCGTTCTCCAGCCTCCGGACGAACATCAACTTCTCCAGCCTCAATCGATCCCGGAAGCTGCTGCTGATCACGAGCGCGGGTCCGCAGGAGGGGAAGACGAGCACCGTGACCACGCTGGCTCGCTCCCAGGCCGCCTCCGGGGACCGTGTCGTCGTGGTCGACTGCGACCTGCGGCGGCCGAACGTGCACAACCTGCTCCGGCTCAAGCGGAACTTCGGCCTGACGAACTACCTGGCGGATGCCAGCGAGGACGGGAGCTGGAGGAAGTACCTCAAGCAGACCGACAGCCCGAACCTGCAGGTGCTGACCTGCGGACCGATCCCGCCCAATCCCCCGGAGCTGTTCGGCACGGAGCGCTTCCGGAGGCTGCTGGAGGAGCTGCGAGAAGAGTACGACTGGGTGCTGATCGACGCCCCGCCGGTGGCCAGCCTCACGGACGCGGTGATCCTGGCCTCCCTGGTGGACATGGTGGCCTTCGTGATCCGCCACCGCCACAACGATAGGGAGCTCATCCGGCGCGCCGTGGAGAGCCTGCGGGCCGTGAACGGCCAGATCGTGGGCGCGATCCTGAACGACGTCAACCTCGATCGAACCCACTACCGCGACTACTACTATTCCGGGCACTACTACTACGGCTCCGGCGAAGGCGAGAAGGAGCCGAAGCGCCGGTTCCTCAAGGGGCGGCGCGCGGGCTGACGGGCTCCCGGAAGCGCTATCGGCTATACTGGTGCCCCCGGCGCACGGCGAGCCGCCGCGCCGCTTCCTGGAGGACCGGCATGGTCTCTCGTCGGCTGTTCCTTGTCTTGCTGGGAGCGATCGCTTCCGGTTCGTCGCTCTCCTGCGGCCCCGACGTGGCCCCGGGGGACCGCACGCTGATCGAGCGGCAGCGATTCGAGGTGCAGCTACGTTCCTGGGCACCGCAGCCGGACGGCCGGATCGCCCTGGACCTCGACGTCCGGGTGACGGGACAGAGCACGTTGCAATACCTGACCGTCCGGGTCCAGCAGGTCGATGCCCAGCAGCGAATCCTGCGCGACGATCCCCTGCCGCTCGACGTTTCGGGTATGGGCTTCGACGACGAGCGCGCGATCACCACCCATGTGCCGTCGGCGGGGGATGCCCTGGATGCGCTGGCGGTGGTCCTGGAGAACGTCCCGCCCGTCGAGAGCCGGGGCGATTATCCCGAGTTTGCGGGCTCCTGAGCGATCCGCTGCCGGAAATCCCCGATGGTCTTCCGGAGACCCTCCTCCAGGGAGACCGAGGCCTTCCACCCGAGGGCCTGCTCCGCCCGGGCCGTGTCGGGCTGACGGACCTTCGGATCATCCACCGGGAGCGGTCGTTCCACGAGGTGCGCCGTGCTCCCGGTCATGCGAAGCAGCGCCTCCGCCAGCTGCCGGATCGTCATCTCGTGCGGGTTCCCGAGATTGACCGGGTCGTTCTCTCCGGAGAGGAGGAGACGGTAGATCCCCTCGACCAGATCGTCGACGTAGCAGAAGGAACGGGTCTGGCTGCCATCGCCGTAGATCGTGACGTCCTCCCCGCGGAGGGCCTGACCGAGGAACGTGGGGATGGCGCGGCCGTCGTCCATCCGCATCCGCGGCCCGTAGGTATTGAAGATGCGGACGATCTTCGTGTCGACGCCGTGCACGCGGTGGTAGGCCATGGTGAGGGCCTCCGCGAACCGCTTCGCCTCGTCGTAGACGCCCCGGGGGCCGATGGGGTTCACGTTGCCCCAGTAGCTCTCGGGCTGCGGGTGGACCAGGGGGTCGCCGTACACCTCCGAGGTGGAGGCCAGCAGGAAGCGGGCCCGCTTCTCCCGGGCGAGGCCGAGCGCCTTGTGGGTCCCCAGGGAGCCCACCTTGAGGGTCTGGATCGGGAGCTTGAGGTAGTCCACGGGGCTGGCGGGACTGGCAAAATGCAGGATATGGTCCAGCCGTCCCGCCACGTGGATGAAGTTCGTCACGTCCTGGTGGATGAACGTGAAATCCGGCGAGCGGAGGTGCGCCACGTTGTCGATGTTGCCCGTCAGCAGGTTGTCCATGCAGATGACCTCGAACCCCTGCTCCAGGAAGTGCTCGCACAGATGGCTGCCGATGAAGCCGGCGCCGCCGGTGATCAAGATCCGCTGCTTCATGGGTCTCCCGCGAGGCCGGATGCCGGCACCGAGAAGCGATCATTAGACTGGAGGCGCCGCTGCCTGTCAAGGCGAGGCTGGCGGCACTGCACGGGGCGGCGATGACCACGACGCGTACCTTCCTGGCGCTCCTCCGTCCCTACCGCGGGCGGCTGGTCCTCGCCGGGCTCTGCATGGCGGGGGTCGCGGTGTTCACCGTCGAACTTGCCGCGCTGATCCGTCCCCTGTTCGACCGCTTCCTCGTGCCGGCGGCCGTCGCGGAGCGGCGCTGGCACCTTCCCCTGCTGCTCCTGGCCTACTACCTGGGCAAGGGACTCTGCGGCTACCTGGGGACCGTCCTCACGGCGCGCGTGGGCCAGGAGGTGGTGGCGGAACTCCGCGGCCGCGTGCAGGCCGCGATCCTGACCTGGCCCCTGGGGCGCTTCCCGGAGGCGCACGGCGGGGACCTCCTGTCCCGGGCCCTCATGGACGTGGACCGGCTGGAGACCGCGGTGTCGGAGAAGGTCGGGGCGGTGGTCCGTGAGGGACTGGTGCTCATCGGGCTGGCGGGATGGCTGGTCTATCTCGATCCCTGGCTCGCGCTGGGCTCGGCCCTGGCGGCGCCCCTGGTGGTGGGCGCCCTGGTCGGCTTCGGCCGCCGTGTGCGGCGGTACAGCCGCGACGCCCAGCGGGAGCTCGGACGCCTCGCCGCGGCCTTCCAGGAGGCGGTCAGCGGCATCCGGGTGGTGAAGGCATTCGGCATGGAACGGGGAGAGGCGCGGCGGTTCCGGGACGTGACCCGGGACCTGGTCCGGGCCAACCTGCGGGCCGTCCGGGTGGGAGCGTTGACGCCACCGCTCATGGAGCTGCTCGGCGGGATCGCGGCCGCCGGCGTCTTCCTCCACGGCAGCACCCGCATCGCGGACGGTCGCATGACCATAGGCGGCTTCACGTCGTTTCTCACCACCTTGCTACTGATGTACACACCGGTCAAGAAGATCAGCAACGCCAACAATTACCTGCAGCACTCCCTCGCCGCCGCCGAGCGGGTGTTCGAGGTCCTGGAGGTGGAGCCGGAGCCCCTGGACCGGGCGGGCACGGCGGTCCGTCCGCTCACCGCGGGCATCCGCTTCGAGGACGTCTGGTTCCGCTACGACGGGGAGTGGGTGCTCCGGGGGGTGGACCTGGAACTGCCGCGGGGTCGCATCGTGGCGCTGGTGGGAGCCAGCGGCGCCGGGAAGACGACGCTGGCGAACCTCCTCCTCCGGTTCCACGAGCCGGCGCGGGGCCGCATCCTGTGGGACGGTTCCGACCTCCGGTCGGCCTCGCTGAGGAGCCTCCGGGAGCAGGTGGGGCTGGTGACGCAGGAGACGATCCTCTTTCACGACACGGTCGCGGGGAACATCGCCTATGGCTGCGCGGAGGCCTCCCGGGAGGTGATCGAGCTCGCGGCGCGTCTGGCCAACGCCGACGGTTTCATCCGCTCCCTGCCCGGCGGGTACGACGCGACGGTGGGGGAGCGGGGCGAGCGGCTGTCCCTGGGACAGCGGCAGCGGATCGCCATCGCCCGGGCCCTGGTGAAGCACGCCCCGGTGCTGATCCTGGACGAGGCGACGTCGTCCCTGGACGTCGAGAGCGAGGCGGAGGTCGCAGCGGCCCTGGAGCGGCTCATGGAGGGCCGGACGGTGCTGCTGATCGCCCACCGGCTCAGCACGGTGCGGCGGGCCCACCAGATCCTCGTCCTGGAGCGAGGACGCATCACCGAGGCGGGGGACCACGAGACGCTGCTGCGGCGGCAGGGCGCCTACGCCCGGATGCACCGCCGGGCCACGGGGGGAGGCCCGGTGCGGTGAGGCTCGGGGAGCGGATCGCCCTCTGGAGCGTCCCGCGGGTCGCCGCCATCTGGATCCGCCTGTTGCGAGCCTCGATGCGTATCCGGCATCTGGACCGCGCCCCGCTGGACGCCATCGACGCCGGCGATCGCCCGTACATCCATGCGTTCTGGCATGATCAGCTGCTGCTGATGCCGTACGCCTACCGGGGGCGGGGGATCACCATCCTGATCAGCCGGCACCGGGACGGCGAGTACATCGCCCGCACCATGGAGCGGTTCGGCTTTCACACCACCCGGGGCTCCAGCACCCGCGGCGGGGCCCGCGGGCTGCTCGCCGCGGTGCGCCGGGTCCGGGAGGGGTACGACCTGGGGATCACGCCGGACGGCCCGCGAGGTCCCAGGCACCGGGTCCAGGCGGGGGTCATCGAGGCCGCCCGGCTCACCGGCTGCCCCATCCTGCCCGTCACCTTCGCGTGCTCCCGGGCCTGGCGCCTGCGGAGCTGGGACCGGTTCCTGGTCCCGAAGCCCTTCGGGAGGGGTGCCTTCGTCTACGGGACGCCGCTGTCGGTCCCGCGATCCGCCCCCCCACCGGAGCGGGAGAGGCTGCGGGAGCGCCTGGAGGCGGAACTCGAGGCGCTGACGGCGCGGGCGGAGGCGGCCGTGGCAGGGAGAGGACGCCGAACGGCTTGATTTTTCGGGGTCGGGAACGTAAATTGCCTGTTCGTTTGCAGTTCAGAAAGCTGGCCCCCTGCGCACCCGCCAAGAGCGCGGCGCCCGCAGGAGGGCTGTGACCGAGGTCCCGAATGTCCCTGCTGAAGGCGATCTGGGAGGGCTGGAAGCGAGTGGCCCACCGGATCGGCGTGTTCAACACGAAGCTACTATTGTTCCTATTCTACTATCTCCTCCTGGGGCCGATCTCCCTCATGGTGCGCACGATGCAGCGGGATCCGCTCGAAAAGCGCATCCAGGACGGCTCCCTGTACCGGGCGCCGGACAGCGCGACGTTCGACCTCGAGCGCGCCCGACGACAGTTCTGAGCGGACGGACATGAACATCCTGGGAATCTCTGCCTTCTACCATGATTCGGCGGCGTGCCTCCTCCGCGACGGTGAGGTCCTCGCCGCGGCGTCGGAAGAGCGCTTCACCCGGAAGAAGCACGACGCCGGATTCCCCAAGCATGCCATCGACTTCGTGCTGGCCCGGGGCGGCATCGCCACCAAGGACCTCGACTACGTTGCGTTCTACGACAAGCCCTTCTTGAAGTTCGAGCGCATCCTGCTGACGTACCTCGCGACCTTCCCCCACTCGCTGCCGTCGTTCATGAAGGCGATGCCGGTATGGCTGCGGGAGAAGCTGTGGGTTCCCGGCAAGATCCAGGATGAGCTGGACTGGGATGGCCCCATCCACTTCGCGGAGCACCACCAGTCCCACGCGGCGAGCTCCTTCCTGGTCTCGCCCTTCGAGGAGGCGGCGATCCTGACGGTGGACGGCGTGGGCGAGTGGGCGACCTCGACGCTGGGCGTGGGCCGGGGCCGCGAACTCGAGATGCTCCAGGAGATCCGCTTCCCGCACTCCCTGGGGCTGCTCTACAGCGCGTTCACCTACTACCTCGGCTTCAAGGTCAACAGCGCCGAGTACAAGGTGATGGGACTCGCGCCGTACGGGAACCCGCGGTACGTCGATACGATCCTGGACAACCTGGTCGGCATCCGGGACGACGGCTCCTTCAAGATCAACATGAAGTACTTCGCCTACGATTACGGCCTCACCATGACGAACGGGCACATGGCCAGCCTGTTCGGCGTGCCGAACCGGCGGCCCGAGTCGCCCCTCGGGCAGGAGCACAAGGACATCGCCGCCAGCGTGCAGCGGGTGCTGGAGATGATCGTCCTGAACATGGCGAATCATCTCCACGCCACCACCGGCCTGAACAAGCTCTGCATGGCGGGGGGCGTGGCGCTGAACTGCGTGGCAAACGGCCGGATCCAGCGGGAGACCCCCTTCAAGGACATCTTCATCCAGCCCGCCGCGGGCGACGCCGGAGGGGCGGTGGGCGTCGCCGCGTTCCTCTACCATACCCTGCTCGGGAACGACCGCAAGTGGACCTGGCAGAACGCCTACCTGGGTCCCGAGTTCTCCACCGAGGAGATCCGCTCGTTTCTGGAGGCGCGCGGGGTGCGCTACCGGGAGTTCGAGCGCGCCGAGCTTCTCGAGACGACGGCCAGGCTCATCGAGGAGCAGAACGTCGTCGGCTGGTTCCAGGGCCGCATGGAGTTCGGGCCCCGGGCGCTGGGCTCCCGCTCGATCCTCGCGGATGCGCGGAACCCGGAGAACAAGGACGTCGTCAACCTCAAGATCAAGTTCCGCGAGTCGTTCCGCCCGTTCGCGCCGAGCGTCCTGGCGGACAAGGCAGGGGAGTACTTCGAGATGGACTGCGATTCCCCTTACATGCTCCACGTGGCGCAGGTCCGCGAGGACCGGCGGATCATCCCCTCCGTGACCCATGTCGACGGATCGGCGCGGATCCAGACCGTCGCGAGGGAGGACAACCCGCTCTACTACGACCTGATCCAGGAGTTCGAGCGGCGCACCGGCGTCGCCGTGATCATCAACACCTCCTTCAACGTGCGCGGCGAACCGATCGTCTGCACGCCGGAGGATGCGTACCTCTGCTTCATGCGAACGCACATGGACTACCTCGTCATGGATCGCTTCGTGCTCGACAAGAAGGACATGAAGCCCCTCGAGGCGGACACCGACTGGCAGAGGGAATTCGAGCTGGACTGAGGCAGCGCAAGGAGCGATTGCGATGGGTATGATCCGAGGCGCACGACGTCGGCTGGGGATCTTCGGCGAGCTCTGGGCGTTCCTGTGGGCGCGGAAGCTCTGGTGGATGGCGCCACTGCTCGTGATGCTGCTGCTGCTGAGCCTCCTGGTGGTGTTCACCGAGGGCTCGGCCCTGGCACCGTTCATCTACGCACTGTTCTAGGGAGGCCCGGCCGCGTCATGGACATCGGCTGCGGCGCGCGCTCCCTCGGCGCCGCGGTCCGTCCCCGTATCGCAGCGAATGCGGTCGCGGCTTCGCTCCTTGCCCTCGCCGTGTCCCTGGCGGCTCGGGACGATGCTCGGTGTGGTCTCCAAGGCCCCGACGGGCGTCGACTGGCTGTGCCGGGTCCGGGCTTCGTTCCCGCTCCTCCCCGATGCACAGGGACATCGCATTCTGCGTGGCGCCTTGTCCGAACGCACCTCGCCCGGGTCTTGAATGCCACCCCTAGTACCGGGACGGACTCCTAGTGCCGCGACGCGGAGGGCGCTGGCGGCGGCTGGGCGTCAACCTCCTGGTTTCCCTCGGGGCCCTGCTCGTCATGGCGCTGGTGCTGGAGGGGGTGATCCGCCTTACCGGGCTGGCGTACGATCCCCAGTTCGATCGACGCGGTGAGGGGATCATCGTGGATAGCTCGGACCCGGCAATCCGCAAGGAGCTGCCGCGGAACTTCGACGGCCTGATGCTCGGCGCCCGCGTGCGGACGAACTCGTTCGGGATGCGGGGGGCCGAGACGACCCTGCGGAAGCCGCCGGGGACCTTCCGGATCGCCGTGCTGGGGGATTCCTGGGCGTTCGGCTGGGGTGTCGAACAGGGTGAGGACTTTCCGTCCGTCCTGGAGGACCTCCTCGAGGATCGTCACGATGCCGGCGGCGTCCGCTTCGAGGTCCTGAACTTCTCGGTCTTCGCCTACAACACCCTGCAGGAGCTCGCCGTGCTGCGGTCCCGGGCTCTCGCCTTCGAGCCGGATCTCGTGATCGTCGCCTTCAACCTCAACGATGTCGAGGGGCACCTGCCGCCGCGAGCACGGCACCGGGACCTGGCCTCGACGATCCGCCACCTGGAGCAGGAGGCGGTCAGCGGCAGTCACCTGGTCCGCCTCATCGACGATCGGCTGCGGCGGCTGGCGCTGCGGATGAACCTGGAACGTCCGGACAAGGTCGAGCATTACGAGGGGCTCTACCGCCCCGACTCGGCCGCGTGGGCCCGGGTGCGGGAGGCGCTGGCCGAGATGCGGGATCTCTCCCGTGCGGCGGGAGCCGGGATCTACCTGGTCAACTGCCCGTGGATCAGCGTGCTCACCCCGGAGAACCCGTATCTGGACATCAACAGGAAGGTGGTCGAGACCGCGGAGTCCCTCGGGATCCCCGCGTTCGACCTCTTCGACACCTTCGAGGGGCACGATGCGGCGGAGCTCCGGATCAGCCCTCTCGACGGGCACCCCCGGGCAGAGGGGCACCGGATGGCGGCCGTGGCGATCCTCGCGGATCTGGAATCCCGGGGGCTGCTCCCGACGGGGGCGGACGTTGCCCGGGCGCAGTGATCCTCCCGTCGGTCCCGAGTAGGAGGTACCTGCGGATGCCGCCCGGCGAGGATGGAGCGCGGCTCCTCATGGTGACCGGGGAGACCTCCGGGGACCGCTACGGCGGCCTCCTGGCCGGGGCGATCCGCGAGCGCCTGCCGCGGGTCGGGATCCGCGGGATCGGAGGTCCCCGGATGGCATCCGCCGGCGTCGACATCCTCTATGACGCCGATGCCATCGCGGTGACCGGCCTGCTCGAGGTGGTGGGCTCCCTGGGGCCGATCCGCGCGGCCTGGCGGGTGGCAAGAGCGGCGCTGCAGCGCGAACGGCCCGACGCGGTCATCCTGGTCGACTACCCGGACTTCAACCTCGCCTTCGCGCGGGTCGCCCGCCGCGCGGGGATCCCGGTGATCTACTTCGTGGGCCCGCAGGTGTGGGCCTGGCGGCGCTACCGGGTGCGCCGGATCGCCCGGGATGTCACCCGGATGCTCGTGATCCTCCCCTTCGAGGAGTCCTTCTACCGGGAAAACGGGGTCTCCGCCCGGTTCGTGGGCCACCCCCTGGTGGATCTGGTGCGGCCGGTGGCATCCCGGGAACGCGCCGCCGCCGCCCTCGGCATCCCGGAGGACGTGCCGGTGCTGGGGCTGCTTCCGGGGAGCCGCCGGAACGAGATCCGCGCGGTGCTGCCGGCGATGCTCGCGGCGGCGGGCATCGTGGAGCGGGGCCTTCCGGGACTGCGGACGGTGCTCCCGGTGGCCTCGCCCCGACACCTTCCCGTGCTGGAGGAGATGATCCGTGACGCGGGGATGCCGGTGCTGTGCCGCGAGGGGGACTTCCCGGGGACCGTCGGCGCTTGTGACGCCATCCTGGCGGCCTCGGGCACCGCCACGCTGGAGGTGTCCCTGATGGGAGTCCCGCTGGTGATCACGTATCGCGTGAGCCGCTGGACCTACGGCCTGGTCTCCCGACTGTCCAGCGTCACGCGGGCCGGACTGCCGAACCTGATCCTGGGCCGTGACGCGGTGCCGGAGAGACTGCAGGAGGAGTGCCGGGGCGATGCCCTGGCCTCGGCCGTGCTGCCGCTGATGCGTCCCGGTGAGCCCCGGTCCGCGATGCTCCGGGACTTCGACGAGCTACGGCGCCGGCTCGGCGGTGGCGGCGCCATCGAGCGGGCTGCGGATGCCGTGGTGGAACTGCTCGGCGAGTGCCCGGCACCCGCCACGCGCGCTTGACAGCTTTCGAAACGACTCGCTACCCTGAGCTTCGCTCCGATCCCCTTCGCGGCCGCACTCCGGCCGCCGGCGATGCCGGGCCGCCGGACCCTCAAGGCCCTCTCCAGCACGCGGTGCCCGGGGGGCGGCGCCTCGGAGGATGTGGACATGATTCGCAGCATGACGGGGTTCGGCCGCGGGGAGCGGCGGACGAGGGCGTTGCAGGTCACCGCCGATGCCCGCTCGGTGAACCACCGTTTCCTCGATGTCCGGATCAAGCTCCCCGCGGAGGCCGGTGACCTCGAGACGGAGCTGCGTCGCCGTGTCGGGCGGTACATCCGCCGCGGCCGCGTCGAGGTCGCGGTCACCCTGCAGCGGGACGCCGGACAGGCGCGGGTCCAGGTCGACGGGGACCTGGTCCGGGGTTACCTTGCCGCCGCGCGGGCCATCCAGCGGGAGACGGGCGTTCCCGGGGACGTCCAGCTGTCCATGATGCTCCAGCTGCCGGGGGCGGTGAAGGTGGATTCCTCGCGCGCGGTCCTGACCGGTCGGGAGAGCGGGGCCATCGCCCGGGCCGTCGATGACGCCCTGAAGGCGCTCGACGGGATGCGGCGCCGGGAAGGGGAGGCGCTCGGCCGTGACCTGACGAAGCGCCTGCGGCTGATCCGGACCTCGGCCGGGAAGATCCGTCGCCGGGCGGCGGGGCTGGGCGACCGCAAGGCGGAACGTCTGCGCCGGCGAGTGAGAGAGCTCGCCGGCGGGGTGGATGTGGATCCCGGCCGGCTGGCCCAGGAGGTCGCGCTGCTGGCGGATCGGGCGGACATCGAGGAGGAGCTGGTACGGCTCGAGACCCACCTGGACGCGATGGCGGCTCTGGTGGCGCGGACCAAGAAGGCGCCCACGGGGAAGGAGCTGGACTTCCTCACCCAGGAGCTCCACCGGGAGACGAACACGATTCACTCGAAGGCCGGCGATCTCGCCATCACCCAGGGCGCGCTGGCGATCAAGGCCGAGATCGAGAAGATCCGCGAGCAGGTGCAGAACATCGAATGAGCGCCCTTCCGCCGCCGCGATCCGACGTGTTCGTGGTCTCGGCCCCCTCCGGGACCGGGAAGAGCACCGTGATCCGCCAGGTGCTGGAGCGAGTGGGTGGACTGCACTTCGGGGTCTCTCATACGACGCGGCCTCGCCGGGAGGGGGAGCGGGACGGTCACGACTACTGGTTCGTGGACGACGAGGAGTTCTCGCGGCTGGAGGCCGCGGGGGAGTTCCTGGAGTGGGCGACCGTTCACGGATGCCGCTACGGCACGTCGCGTGGGGAGGTCGAGCGGAGCCGGCAGGCGGGGGAGGACGCGTTGCTGGACCTGGACGTGCAGGGGGCGCAAGCGATCCGCACCGGGTATCCGGAGGCGATCCTCGTGTTCCTGCTGCCGCCGGAGTACGAAGATCTGGGCTCGCGGCTGCGCCACCGGGGGACCGCGGGGGAGGACCTCGATATCCGGCTGCAGAACGCGCGCCGGGAGATCGAGGACGCCCGGCGGTTCGACTACCTGATCCTGAACGAGCGGGTGGAACAGGCGGCCGTGGAGCTGGAGAGTATCGTCCGGGCGGCGCGCTGCCGGCGTTCCCGCCGGCGGGAGCTGCTGGAACGGGTGGCCGCCACTTTCCCGGCGAAGTGAGATACCCTGGTAGCCACGTGGAGAACCCGATGGGACCCGGAGGTCGGGAACGGGGAGGAGGAGCCCGATGATCCACTTTCCTCAGGACATGGGCAGCAAGTACCGCTTCATCACGCTGGCCGCCCAGCGCTGCGATCAGCTGATCCGGGGGGCCAAGCCCCGTGTCGAGAGCCAGGCCCGCAAGCCGACCACGCTGGCGCTGCAGGAGGTGCTGGCGGGGGTCGTCCAGACGCGGAGTGCCGAGGACGTCGACGAGGCGGCGGTCGCTCCGAGCCCCGAGGTGGCCGCCGTGGAGCCCGGCCTGCCGGATCCCCTGCCCGCGGCCCCGCTGGAGGGGGAGATCGCGCCGCAGGTCCGCGCGGACTGACCGACCGTGCTGGTCGCCCTCGGGGTCACGGGCTGCATCGGCGCGTACAAGTCCGCCGAGGTACTGCGCGGGCTACAGCGCCAGGCGGTCGATGTCTCGGTGGTCATGACCACCGCGGCGACCCGCTTCATCACACCGCTGACGCTGCAGGCGCTCTCGGGGCGTCGGGTGACGGTGGGCGCGCTGCAGGATACCGGCGAGCCAGGCGTGGAGCATGTGGACCTGGCCCGCAGCGCGGAACTCCTGCTGGTGGCACCGTGCACCGCGAACACCCTGGGCAAGTTCGCCGGTGGCATCGCCGACGATTTTCTCACGACCCTGTTCACCGCGGTGCGCTGCCCTGTGCTTCTGGCCCCGGCCATGAACGTGAGGATGTACCTGTCCGATGCGGTGCAGCACAACCTCGAGATCCTGCGTCGACGCGGCATCCGGCAGGTCGGCCCCGACGAGGGCTGGCTCGCCTGCCGGGAGGAGGGCTGGGGGCGCATGGCGTCCCCGGAGGAGGTGGTCCGCGAGGCCCTGGGACTGCTGGATCGGCGCCGGACCTGGCGCGGGGTGAAGGTCCTGGTGACCGCCGGCCCCACCCGGGAGGCGATCGACCCGGCACGCTTCCTCTCCAACCCCTCGACGGGCCGCATGGGCTTCGCGCTGGCGGAGGCGGCGGCCCGGCGCGGTGGAGACGTGACCCTGATCGCCGGCCCGACCCACCTGCTCTCCTCGCCGGACATCCACCGGGTGGACGTGGTGACGGCGGGGGAGATGCGGGACGCGGTGGCATCGCGCTTCGACGACTGCGACGTGCTCCTGAAGGCGGCCGCGGTGGCGGACTTCCGCCCGGTCGCGACCTCGGATCTCAAGGTGAAGAAGGCCGACGTGGCTCCCACGCTGGAGCTCCAGCCGAACCCGGACATCCTCCGGGAGCTCTCCGGCCGGAAGGGGGCCCGGTTCCTCGTCGGGTTCGCGGCGGAGACCGGGGATCTGGTCGCCGAGGGCCGGCGGAAGCTGGCGGAGAAGAGCCTGGACCTCGTAGTGGCGAACTCGATCAACGCCGTCGGGTCCGGATTCGCCACGGAGACGAACGAGGTGACGTTGATCGATGCGGAGGGCGACGTGACGGCGCTCCCGCTCATGAGCAAGCGGGAGGTCGCGGAGGCGATCCTGGACCGGATCGAGCCGCGGCTCCGGCGGGGGGAGGAGGAGCGTTGACAGACGACACCTCGCGGATCGCCCGGGATCTGGTGGAGCATCTCCGGTTCCTGGCGGAGGGCGGCGTGGACGGGCTGCCCCGGCTCGCGGCGAGGGTGCCGGCGCCGCCGGCCTCCGTGGACCGCGGTCAAGGGCCGGAGGACCTCACAGCCGTCCGGGCGGACCTGGGGGAGTGCACCCGCTGCAAGTTGCACGAGACCCGCACGAACATCGTCTTCGGCGTCGGCAACCCCGGGGCGCGCCTCATGTTCGTGGGCGAGGCCCCGGGCGCGGACGAGGACCGGAAGGGCGAGCCGTTCGTGGGGCGCGCCGGCCAGCTCCTGGATCGGATCATCGCCGCGATGGGGCTCCGACGGGACGAGGTCTACATCGCCAACGTGCTCAAGTGCCGGCCTCCGAACAACCGGAATCCGGAGCCCGACGAGGTGAACGAGTGCCGCCCGTTCCTCTTGCGGCAGATCGAGGCGGTGTCCCCGGAGGTGCTCGTCGCCCTGGGGGCGCCGGCCGCCCAGACGTTGCTCGACACCCAGGCCCCCATCGGACGGCTGCGCGGCCGCTACTGGCGGGTCGAGGGGATCGACCTGATGCCGACCTACCACCCCGCCTACCTCCTGCGGAACCCGGCGAAGAAGCGCGAGGTCTGGGAGGACATGCAGCAGGTGATGGAACGGCTCGGTCTCCCATCCCGCCCCTGAGAGAGGGCCCATGACGGCGGCTCGTGCCCCGGCGGGCGCGGAAGCGCCGCCGCCCACCGCGCAGGTCGCGCTTCCGGTGCCGGTGGAGGGCTCCTTCACCTATGCCATCCCGGAGCGGCTGCGTGGCCGGGTGCGCCCCGGCGCCCGGGTGCGGGTGCCGTTCGGTCCCCGGCGGCTGACCGGATTCGTCATGGAGGTCGGGCCGAGGACGGAAGGGCCGGGTTCCGGGACACTGCGGGAGATCGAGGCGGTGCTCGATGCCGGGCCTCTCGTCGGTGCGCCGCTGCGGGACCTGGCGACGTGGGCCGCCGGCTACTACTTCGCCTCCCCGGGCGAGGTGCTCGCGTGCGCCGTGCCATCCCCCGCGAAGGGCGCCGGTGCGGCGGAGAAGGTCCTGAGGCTCACTCCCGCCGGCCGCACGGATGCGGCGATGGTCGAGGGCGCCATCGGTCGCTCCCGGCGGCGCCGGGAGCTCGTGGAACGGCTGCGGACCGGGGAGGAGGGGATACCGGCGACGGACCTGCCGAGGGACCGGGCCGCGCTCCTGCGACCGCTGATGGATGCGGGGGCTGTGGCCTGGGAGCGGCCCGCCCCGGTGGTCCCTGCGCCACTTCCCTCCCTCGAGCTGAACCCGGCCCAGCGCGCCGCGGCGGTCGCCATCGAGAAGACCCTGGAAGAGGCACGCTACGCGCCCTTCCTCCTGCTCGGTGTCACGGGCAGCGGCAAGACGGAGGTGTTCCTCCGGGCCGTCGAGACCGTGCTGCGCCAAGGGCGCAGCGCCCTCTACCTCGTGCCGGAGATCGGCCTGACCCCGATACTCGCCGACCGCTTCCTGCGGCGGTTCGGGGACCGAACCGCGGTCCTGCACTCGGGGCTGGGCCGCGCCCGGCGCTGGGACGCGTGGAGCCGGGTGGCCGGCGGTGAGGCGCGGGTGGTGCTCGGGACGCGGTCCGCGGTGTTCGCGCCCCTGGTCTCGCCCGGCCTGATCGTGGTCGACGAGGAGCAGGACACGTCGTTCAAGCAGGAGGAGCGGCCCCGGTATCAGGCCCGGGATCTGGCGCTGGTGCGGGCGCAGCGGGAGGGCGCCACCGTCGTGCTGGGATCCGCCACGCCCTCCCTGGAGAGCTACCACCGGGCCCGCAAGGGGAAGTACCGGCTGCTGCAGCTCGAGGGCCGCGTCGGGGACCGGCCCCTGGCCCGGGCGGAGGTCATCGACATGCGGGCGGAGTTCCGGGAGGTCGGGCGGGCCCGGGCGCTCTCCCGGGCCCTGGTCGACGGGCTGCAGGACACGCTCGGTGCCGGGCACCAGAGCGTCCTGCTGCTCAACCGGCGCGGCTACGCCACGTTCCTGCTCTGCCGCGACTGCGGCGAGCTGTCCCGGTGTCCGTCGTGCTCCGTGTCGCTGGTCCTGCACCGGGGCGAGGGGCGCATGCGCTGCCACTACTGCGGTCATGCTCGCCCGGTCCCGGAGACCTGCGACGCCTGCGGGGGACGGCGCCTCCGGTCCGGGGCGGAGGGGACCGAGCGCCTCGAGGAACTGCTGGCGGGGGTGGTCCCGGACGCCAGGGTGGTCCGCCTGGACCGGGACACGGTCCGGCGCCGCGGAGAGGCCGAGCGCATCCTGTCGGGCTTCGGCCGCGGGGACTGGGACATCCTGCTGGGAACGCAGATGGTCGCGAAGGGGCACGACTACCCGCGGGTCACCCTGGTGGGGGTCCTGGCCGCGGAGGGGACCCTGGGCCTGCCGGATTTCCGGGCGGCGGAGCGGACCTTCCAGCTCCTGACGCAGGTCGCCGGGCGCTCCGGGCGCGGAGACGCGCCGGGACGGGTGCTGATCCAGACGTTCCAGCCGGATCACTACGCGGTGCGCCACGCCTGCTCCCAGGACTACGAGGGGTTCTACGAGGAGGAGGTCCGCTTCCGGCGCCTCCTGCAGTATCCTCCCTTCACCGTGCTGGCGAACCTGATCGTCTCCCGGACGAAGCTCGACACGGCGGTGCGACAGGGCGAGGCGGTGTCCGCGGCGCTGCGGGTCCGGGGCGGTGCCTTCCTCCGGGTCCTGGGGCCGGCCCCGGCGCCCCTGTCCCGTCTCCGGGGCCTGTATCGGGTGCAGATCCTGCTGAAGGCGCGGGCCCGTGGACGGCTGGCGGACGCGATCCGCTGGGCCCTCGACCGGACCGAGTCGGCCGGGTTCCCGCGACGCCACGTGAGCGTGGACATGGACCCGGCCAGCCTTCTCTGAGGAGGGGAGGGCGCCCCCCACCGACCGTTGCGCCGGGGGAGCGCCTCCGGTACAAGGGAGCGATGCGCATCGCCACCGTGATGGCCCGGGATCTCGAGGCCGCCGGCCACCAGGCGGCCGCGGCGGTCCCGCACGCCGACCTGCTGGAGATCCGGCTGGATCCCCTGGGCGAGACGGGCCGCGAGAGGATCGGCGAGTTCCTGGGGCGGCTCCCCCTGCCGGTCGTGGCGACCTGCCGCCGGCGAGGGGACGGGGGCGCGTTCGAGGCGGGGGAGGAGGCGAGGAGGGCGCTTCTCCACCGGGCGCTCGACGCGGGGGCGGCTTACCTGGACGTCGAGCTCGGAAGCGTCGCGGAGTCCTTGATCCGGCCGGGCGTCACGCGCTTCATCCTGTCGCATCACGATCCGACGGCGGTCCCGGAAGACCTGGAGGGCATCGCCGCCCGGCTCCGGGCCCGCGAGGACGTGTGGATGTGCAAGGTCGCCGTGACCGCCACCCGCGTAACGGATTGCCTGCGGATGCGGGACCTGCTCGCGATGCGGGGACCTCCCCTCGCCGCGTTCTGCATGGGGGAGGCGGGACGCCTGTCGCGGATCCTGGCGCGGGCCTGGGGCTCCACGGCCACGTATGGCTCGGCCGGCGACGTCGCCGCGGCTCCCGGCCAGCTTCCGGTCGCCGAGCTCGACGAGGTGTACCGGGAGGGGGACCTCGGGCCGCGGACGCGGCTGGTGGGGTTGCTGGGGCACCCGATCGGCCACTCGCTGTCGCCCCGGATCCACAACGCGGCGTTCCATCATCTGGGTCTGGACTGGGTCTACCTGCCGCTGGCGACCCCCGATGCCGGCGACGGGCTCCGGACCGCGTGGGGGCTCGGCCTCCGGGGGCTGTCGGTGACGACCCCGCACAAGGAGACCGTCCTGGAGCATCTGACCCGCCGGGACGACATGGTGCGCCGGATCCACGCGGCGAACACGGTCGTGCTGGAGGGGGCGGCGGTGATCGGCTGGAACACGGACGTGGCGGCCGCGCTGGAGCCGCTTCGTTCCGTGATGCGGCTGTCCGGGGTGCAGGCGGCCATCCTGGGGACCGGCGGGGCCGCCCGGGCCCTGGCTCATGGCCTGCGGTCCGCCGGCGCCCGGGTCGCCGTCTTCGGGCGGCGGGCGGAACGTGCCCGCCGGCTCGCGCAGGAGGTGGGAGGATCCGGGGGCGCCCTGGAGGACGTGCGGGGACACCCGCAGGACCTGCTCGTGAACGCCACGCCGGTGGGGATGTGGCCGGAGGTCGACCGGGTCCCGGTGCCGGCGGCGTGGGTGCACGCCGGCCTGGTCTATGACCTCGTCTACAATCCGCGGCCGACGCGGCTGCTCCGGGAGTCCGCCCGGTCCGGCAGCGCCACGCTGGATGGGACGGCGATGTTCCTCGCGCAGGCGGCGGCCCAGTTCCGGATCTTCACCGGGGAGGAGGCACCCGAGGCGGTGATGGGCGCCGCGCTGGAAGCAGGCCTGGGGGAGGGGACGGAGCCATGAGCGGGGACTCCCGCTACTCCCGCCAGGAACTCTTTCCGGGGTTGGGGGCCGCCGGACAGGCGGCGCTTCGCCGCGCCGGTGTCTGCGTCGTCGGGTGCGGGGCGCTGGGGGCCGCACAGGCGGACCTCCTCGTCCGCGCCGGCGTCGGCCGGATGCGGATCGTCGACCGGGATCTCGTGGAACTGTCGAACCTCCAGCGTCAGGTCCTGTTCACCGAGGCCGATGCGGCCGCGTCCCTGCCCAAGGCCGTGGCCGCGGCGGAGCGCCTGCGGTGCGTGAACGGCGAGGTGTGCATCGAGCCGCGGGTGGTCGACCTGCGCCCCGGCAACGCCGAGACCCTGCTGGAGGGCCTCGACCTGATCCTCGACGGCACCGACAACTTCGAGACGCGCTACGTCATCAACGACGTGGCGGTGAAGAGCGGCCGTCCGTGGATCTACGGCGCATGCGTCGGGGCGTACGGGGTGCTGATGGTCATCCGGCCGGGGATCACGGCCTGCCTCCGCTGCCTGATGGACCGGCCCCCGGCGCCGGGCACGACCCCCACCTGCGACACGGCGGGGGTGATCGGTCCCATCGTCACCGCCGTGGCCGCGTGCCAGGCCGCGGAGGCGCTCAAGCTCCTCTCGGGTCGTCCCGACGAGATCCGCCGGGACCTGCTGGCGCTGGACCTGTGGCGCGGCTCGCAGCAGAGCATCGAGGTCCCGCGGAACCCGTCGTGCGCGGCTTGCGGGGAAGGGCGCTACGAGCACCTGGAGGGCCGACACGCCCCCGGCCTGACGAGCCTTTGCGGCCGGGATGCCGTGCAGATCTCCCCGCCGGGCCCGGCGGCGGCCATCGACCTGGCCGCTCTCGCGCGCCGGATGGAAGGGGCGGGTGAGGTGACGGTGAACCCGTACTTCGTGCGGCTGCGGGTCGGCGAGATCCAGCTGACGGTGTTCGGCGACGGCAGGGGTATCGTCG
>JASFRI010000002.1:0-31987 GCA_050115015.1 Acidobacteriota bacterium | reverse complement strand
CTCGCGACCGGACCGCTACCGGCGTCACTGGCCGGGAAAAGTAGCACACCCCCATGACCGTGTCAAACTCTTGCAATTAGTGTGAGTTGACACGGATCCGGACGCCTGCTACGATCTCCCGCCTGCGCTGGTCCTCTCGCTCTGCCACGCCCATGCTCCGTTACCTGCGGATCCGTGACCTTGCCCTCCTCGCCGACGTGGAGATCCGTTTCGGGCCGGGCCTGAACCTGCTGACCGGGGAGACGGGTGCCGGCAAGTCCATCGTCGTGGACGCGCTGGGCCTGATCCTGGGCGACCGGGCCTCCTCGGACCTGGTGCGCACCGGGGCCTCGCGGGCCGTCGTCGAGGGGGTGTTCACCCTGACGCCGGAGGACCCGGCCTGGGCGGTGCTACGGGAATGCGGCATCGACGCCGACCCCGCGGACGGGGAGCTGCTGGTGCGCCGGGAGGTCTCCGCGGACGGCAGCCGTGGCTTCCTCAACGGCTCTCCGGCGACGGTGGGCATGATCCGCCGGGTCTGCGGCGGGCTTGTGGACATCCACGGGCAGCACGAGCACCTGTCGCTCCTGGACCCACGGGCGCAGCTCGAAGCCCTGGACGGGTACGCCGGCCTCGGGGCGCTCCGGCAAGATGTGGCCGGTGCGCACGCCTCCCTCGCGGCGGCACTGGAGAGACAGGCGGCGGCGGGACGCGACCGGGTGGCGATCGAGGAGCGCCTGGAGATCCTGCGCTACCGCGTCCGCGAGATCGATCGGGTGCAGCCGGAGGAGGGAGAGGACGAGAAACTCCACCGGGAGCGGGAGCGGCTGGCCCATGCCGCGCGGATCGAGGAGCTCGGCTCCCGCTCCTACCGGCTCCTGGACGGGGAGGACCAGCCCTCCCTGCTGGAGGGGCTCCGAAACCTGGAGGGGATGCTCCGGGAGCTCGGGGGCTACCTGCCCGAGCTGGCCGCGCCGGCCGACGAGGTGGCCGCCTCGCGGTTGAGCCTCGAGGAGATCGCGCTGCAGCTCCGGGATCCGCCGGAGGAGGGTGCGGAGTGCCCCGGCCGGCTGGAGCGCATCGAGGAGCGACTCTCCGCCCTCGCCGATCTGTCGCGGCGGTTCGGCGGGAGCCTCGCCGCCGCGATCGACGCGCGGGATGCGGCGGCCGCGGAGCTCGCGGAGATCGAGTCCGGGCTGGGGGATCCGGCGTCCCTGGCCGCGGCGGTGGCGGAGGCGGCGACGGTGTTCGGGGACCTGGCCGGGCAGCTCACCGCCCGCCGGCGTCGTGCCGCGGGGCGGCTGCGCCGTGCCCTCGAGCGCGAGCTCGCCGAGCTGGCGATGGGGTCCACCGGCGTGGAGATCCGCATCCAGCGGCGCGAGGACCCCGGCAGTCCGGTCCGGCTCGACGGGAAGCCTGTGGCGTTCGACGCCCGGGGTGCCGACCAGGTGGAGCTGTGGTTCTCCGCGAATCCCGGGGAGGAGCCGCGTCCGGTCGCCAGGGCCGCGAGCGGGGGGGAGCTGTCGCGGTTCATGCTCGCGCTGGAGTGCGCGCGGCTCGAGGGGAAGGGACGTGCGGCCCGGAGGCTGGTGTTCGACGAGATCGACGCGGGCATCGGCGGGCGGGTGGCGGGAGCCGTGGGCGAACGGCTGCACCGGATCTCCCGGGAACGCCAGGTTCTGTGCGTGACCCACCTGGCGCAGATCGCCTCCCGCGCCGATCAGCACCTCGTGGTGGAGAAGGAGGTCGTCGACGGGCGCACACGGACCCGGGTCCGCGCCCTGGACCGTCGTGGCCGGGTGGCGGAGGTGGCGCGTATGCTGGGGGGGGCCCGGATCACCGAGGTCTCGCGGCGCCACGCCCGCGAGCTGATCGGCAGCGCCGGCGCTGCCCCGGAGGGCACGTGAGGGACACCATCGCCGTCTATCCCGGGTCCTTCGATCCGGTCACGCACGGCCATCTGGACATCATCGGGCGCGGCGCGCGGATCTTCGACCGCGTGCTGGTAGCCATCCTGCGCAATCCGGCGAAGCGCCACGCGTTCTCCCTTGCCCAGAGGAGGCGGCTCCTCGAGGGTGCGGTGTCGGGGATGCAGAACGTGGAGGTCGACGCATTCTCGGGCCTGCTGATCGACTATGCCCGCAAACGGGACGCCCGGGTGATCGTCCGCGGCCTGCGCGCCATCAGCGACTTCGAGTACGAGTTCCAGATGGCCCTCATGAACCGGCGGCTGGACGCCGATATCGAGACGGTCTTCATGATGCCCCGGGAGGACTACGCGTACGTCTCCTCCGGTCTGGTGAAGGAGGTCGCCGCCCTGGGCGGCGACGTGTCCGGCCTGGTCCCGGAGCCGGTGGACCGGGCGCTACGCCGTCGATTCAAGGGGCGCCGATGAACCTCTCGCGCAGAGTGCAGCGTCTGACGCCGTCACCGACCCTCGCGGTCAAGGCCGCCGCCGAGCGACTGCGGGCCGGCGGCGTCGACGTGGTCGACTTCGGTCCCGGGGAGCCGGACTTCGACACCCCCGTGGCGGTCCGGGAGGCCGCGAAGCGTGCCCTGGACCAGGGGGATACCCATTACGGCGGCACCGCGGGAAAGGCGGCCCTGCGGGAGGCGGTGGCCGGGGACATGAGCCGCCGCCACGGTGGCGATTGGTCGCGCGACGAGACGTTGATCGGTGTCGGCGGCAAGGGCGTGCTGTTCCTGATCACCCAGTCCATCCTCGGGGAGGGGGACGAGGCGCTGATCCTCTCGCCCTACTGGGTCTCCTTTCCCGAGCAGATCCGCTGGGCCGGGGCGGAGCCAGTGGTGGTGGACTGTCGCGCCGAGGACGGCTTCATCCCCGGCCCGGAGGCGGTGGAAGCGCGCATCGGCCCGGGGTGCAGGGCGATCATCCTCAACTCGCCGTGCAACCCCACCGGGGCGGTCCTGCCGCGGGGGGTGCTGGAGGGGTTCGTCGACCTCGCCCTCCGCCACGACCTGTGGCTCATCTCCGACGAGACCTACGACCGTTTCGTCTACCCGGGGGTTCCGTTCACGTCCCTCGCATCCCTGCGGCAGACGGCCCCGGATCGGATCGTGGTGGTCGGGTCCTTCTCCAAGACCTTCGCGATGACCGGGTGGCGGGTGGGCTTCGCCCTGGGTCCGGAGCCGCTCATCGCCGCCATGGCGCGCCTCCAGGGGCACGACGCCACCCACCCCGCCTCCTTCGTGCAGTCCGCGGCGATGGTCGCGCTGCAGGGGGACGCGGGCGAGGCGGAGGCGATGCTCGCGGAGTACGCGATGCGCCGCGAACGGATCGTCGCCGGTCTCGGGACCGTACCGGGCCTGGAGTGCCGCGCGCCGGACGGTGCTTTCTACGTCTTTCCGCGATCCGGCGGCCTCTCCCGGCGGCTGGGGTGTGCCACGTCGGGGGAACTCGCGGAGCGGCTCATCCAGGACGCCCGGGTGGCGGTCGTGCCCGGCGAGGCGTTCGGCCGAGAGGGCTTCCTGCGCTTCTCCTTCGCGCTGCCGGCGGGCCGGATCGACGAGGGAATCCGGCGACTCCGCGAGATCGCGGAGGGCTGAGCGGTGTCGCGGAACGGCGACTCCGGGAACCCCGGCGGTTCCGGCGCCATGACCGGCCGTCTGCGCGTCCCCTACGGCGACGGAACGCTGGAGCTGGACCCGGCCCCCTTCCGCCTGGAACGGGTGGGAGGGACCGCCGCCGCGGAGGCGCCGCGGGGCGACGCGGCATCCGACCGAGGCCGGATCGCGGCCGCGCTGGACCGGCCGATCGGCTCGCCCCGCCTGGAGGCGCTCGTGCGGCCGGGGGAGCGGGTGCTGATCCTGGTCTCCGATACCACCCGCCCGAGCGCGGCGGATCGCGTCCTGCCCGTCCTGCTGGACAGGCTCGCCCGGGCGGGTCTGCGCGACGAGGATGTTCGTTACGCGGTGGCCGGGGGGCTTCACCCCCAGGCGGACCAGGCAGCCGCCGCGGGGATCGTGGGCGACGAAATGGCGCGTCGTCTACGGCGGGGGGCGCCACCGCCCTGGCGTCCCGGCGATTTCATCGACCTCGGGGACTCCCGTCGCGGCACGCCGATCCGCGTTCACCGCGCGCTGGTGGATGCCGATCGCGTCATCCTCACCGGTGCCCTGGGCTTCCACTACTACGCCGGCTTCACCGGCGGGAGGAAGTCGGTGCTTCCCGGCATGGCCGCCCCGGAGGCGATCGCCGCCAACCACCTGCTGGCCCTGCTCCCCGACGGGGACGGCCGGGAGCCCGGCGCCCGGGTCGCGTGCCTCGACGGGAACCCGGTGCACCAGGACATGGCGGAGGCCTGCGCCCGCATCGCCCCGACGTTCCTCGTCAACGTCGTGCCGGGAGCGGGAGGACGGGTGGAGGCGGCTTTCGCGGGTCACTGGGATCGCGCCCACCGGCGGGGCTGCGCCGAGCTCCTGCGGATGCGCACGGTGCTGGTGGACTTTCCGCGCGACCTCGTCGTGGTCTCGCCGGGGGGACATCCCCGCGACATCGACCTGATCCAGACCCACAAGGCCATCGACATGGCGCTTCCGCTGGTCCGACCGGGCGGTGCGATGATCGTGCTGGCGCGATGCGAGCGCGGCCCCGGGCATCCGGTGCTGGATGCCTGGCTCGACGGGAGGGGGGCCGCTGCCCTCGGGCAGAGGCTCCGGAAGAGCTACGAGGTCTACGGTCAGACCGCCCATTCGCTGCGCAGCAAGGCGGAGGAGATCGCGATCTGGCTGGTCTCGGAGATCTCCAGGGATCTCGTCCGCCGGACGGGGATGCGGGCCGCCCCCGACCCCGATGCGGCGGTGCAGCAGGCCGCCGCCTACCTGGGCGGCGGTGGCGCAGGCTACCTGCTGGAGCGAGGGGCCGAGCTGCTGGTGGCGTCCTCACCGCCCCCCCTCCCGGCCGCGGCGGAGGAGCCCGGGCCTGCACGGACTGGTTGACACCCGGCCGCCGCCGCCCTTAGGATTCCTACGATCGCACGGAGGCTCCGTCTGCATGCGGCCTTCCATCGTCCTCGGGGTCCTCCTCGCCGTCCTCTCCACGCCGGCCGCTGCCGCCGTTCGCTTTGCCCCCCTTCGCCAGCCGATCCACGGGGTCAGTGCGGAGTACCTGCATCGCGTGCTCGCCGCCGCCGATGCCGCGGGGGATCCCCTCGTCGTGATCGAGCTGGACACCCCGGGGGGGCTGTCCGATTCGATGAAGGAGATCATCCAGGACGTGATCCACGCCAGGACGCCGGTCTGCGTGTTCGTGGCTCCGAGCGGCGCCCGGGCGGCCTCCGCGGGGTTCCTGATCCTGCTGAGCGCGGACGTGGCCGCGATGGCACCGGGCACGAACACCGGGTCGGCGCACCCGGTGTTCACGGGGGAGGAGGTGATCGAGGAGGGGAAGCGTCACCTGATGATGGAGAAGGTCGAGAACGACGCGGCGGCCTTCGCGCGGACCCTGGCGGAGAACCGCGGCCGCAACGTCGATCTCGCGGAGCGTGCGGTCCGGGAGAGCCTCAACTTCACCGAGACCGAGGCCCTGGACCAGGGGCTCGTGGACCTCGTGGTGGACGACCGGGATGACCTGCTCGCGGCGCTGGACGGGATGGAGATCCGGCGTTTCGACGGCGCCACGCAGGTCCTCGACCTCGCCGGGACGGGGACCACGGTGACCGAGATGAACTGGCGGGAACGCTTCCTGGGAACCCTGGCGAACCCGGCGCTCTCCTTCCTCCTCCTGGCCCTCGGCGGGCTCGGGCTCTACGCTGAGTTCCAGCATCCCGGCATGGTGGTCCCCGGCGTCGTCGGCGCCATTGCGCTGCTCCTCTTCGGCTTCTCGGCCCAGGTCCTGCCCATCAACTGGGTCGGCGTGCTGTTCCTCGCCATCGCGGGCCTGATGTTCGTGCTCGAGGTGAAGGTGACCTCGTACGGAGCGCTCACCGTGGGGGGCATCGTCTGCCTGTTCCTGGGAGGGCTGATGCTCTACGACACGCCCGATATCCCCGAGCTCCGGGTCCCCACGGGGCTCCTCGCGGCCATCAGCGTGGCGGTGGGCGGCGTCGTCGCGGTGCTGGTCGGCCTCGTGGTCCGGGCGCATCGCGGGCGGGTGGAGACCGGGGAGGAGGGCCTCGTCGGGGAGATCGGGACCGCGATCACGGATCTGGGGCCGGCGGGCCGGGTGTTCGTCCACGGCGAGTACTGGGATGCCGTGTCCTCGGATCCCCTGGGGGTGGGGGAGTCGGTCCGGGTCGTGGGGGTGGAGGGGCTGCGCCTCCGCGTCGAGAAGGCCTGAATCCCGGCCGGGGTTGCCCACCCCCGGCTCCGGTGATAAGAAACTGCTGAGAGAGGAGACGAGACGAGATGCCGCTGCAATGGTCCCCATTCCTGTTCGCACTCGTTCTGCTGTTCTTTTACGTCATTTCCTGCATCAAGGTGCTGCCCGAGTACGAGCGCGGGGTGATCTTCCGCCTCGGCCGTCTCCTCCCGGAACCGAAGGGGCCGGGGCTGATCATCGTGCTGCGTCCCGTGGACCGCATGGTACGCGTGTCGCTCCGGACCATCGTGCATGACGTGCCCCCGCAGGACGTGATCACACGGGACAACGTATCGGTGAAGGTCAACGCCGTGGTCTACTTCCGCGTGATGGAGCCCAAGCGCGCCGTGGTGGAGGTCGAGAACTACCACTACGCCACCTCCCAGCTCAGCCAGACGACCCTGCGTAGCGTCCTCGGACAGGTGGATCTGGATGACCTCCTCTCCCAGCGGGAGCGCCTGAACAGCGAGCTCCAGTCGATCCTGGACCGGCACACCGACCCGTGGGGTATCAAGGTCTCCGCGGTGGAGGTGAAGCACGTGGACCTGCCCCCCGACATGCAGCGGGCCATGGCGCGGCAGGCCGAGGCCGAGCGCGAGAAGCGCGCCAAGATCATCCACGCCGAAGGGGAGCTGGCCGCGGCCCAGAACATCCGCGACGCGGCGGAGCTCTTTGGTGACAACCCCGTGTCCCTGCAACTGCGGTATCTGCAGACGCTCGTGGAGACCTCCGCGGAGAAGAACTCGACGATCGTCTTCCCCTTGCCCATCGACCTGGTGCAGGCCTTCCTGAAGCGGTCGTGAGCCGACCCGGGCCCAGCTCTCCCGACTCCCTTGGCGCCGAGGAAGCGCGGGAGCTCCGACGGCTGGCGGCGGTCGTCAGGCTCCTGGACATCCTGGACGAGCCGGAGCTCTCCGAGGCCATCGCCCGGGAGGCCGTCGCCCTCAGCGGGGCGGACTTCGCACTGGTGTTCGTGGCACGGCCCGGGGAGCGCGAGCTCTCGCTGCGTGGGGCGACGCTGCCGCCCTACCACGCGCTGCGGCGCGCCCTGGAGGCCAGCGCCCGCCGCAAGGGGGGCGGCGTGCTGGGGCGCCGGGAGACCGGCCCCTTCACCTCGAAGGAGTTGGCCCGGCTGTTCCCCGACGCCCCCCCCGATGGGTTCCGCGATGACTCCCTGGCCTGCGTTCCGCTGTTCGCCGAGATGTTTCACGCGGTGGTGGTGGTCGGACGGGAGGTGGGTGCGGGCGCGCTCGGCCAGGCGGCGCTCGGGGCCGCCGCGGCGTTCGCCCGGGGCGCCGCCCCCCACCTGCGCACGGTGCAGGCTCTCGCCCGGTACCGGGAGCTGATGATCCGCGACGATCAGACGCGTTCCTTCAACAGGCGGTACTTCGACTCGTTCCTGGAGGAGGAGTTCATCCGCGCCACGCGGTATCGCTCGCCTCTCTCCCTCATCTTCATCGATCTGGACAACCTGAAGTCGATCAACGAGGCCCACGGACACGCCATGGGGAGCGAGGCCATCCGCCAGACCGCCGATCGCCTGATGCCGCTCATCCGTGCGGTGGACAAGCTGTTCCGCTACGGCGGCGACGAGTTCTGCGTGGTGCTCCCCGAGACGCCGTGGGAGGGGGCGCTGGAGGTGGCCCAGCGCCTGCGGGCGGCGATGGAGGAGGCCCCCGTCCTCGTGGATGAGATCGGTGGGGTCGACCTCACGGCCTCCTTCGGCGTGGCTTCCTACCCGGTGCACGCCGGCACCAAGGAGGAGCTCGTGCACCGCGCGGACGAGGCGATGTACAGCGTGAAGCAGGCCGGCAAGAACGCCATCGCCGTGGCCGGTGGTAGCGTCGCCGGCGAGCGCGGGTCCGCGTGACGGGGGAGGGAAGAGGATGAGCGAAGCTCCTCCCCGCTCCGGACGGGGAGTCGAGGTCGAGGTCGGCGGGTCGGGCATCCTGATCGCCTCGCTCGTCGTGCTCGGACTGTGCGCGGTGTCGTTCTGGATCGGCCGCTGGAGCGTTCAGGCGGTGGGACCGGCGACGGGGGCCCGCGCCCCGGGTGAGGCCGCCTCGATGGAGGACGGCGGGAACCTGGACGAGGACCTCACGTTCTTCGACCGCCTGGAGCGGGCACCGGAGTTGTCCGCCCAGGGGGAGGAGCGCACGGTGACGCCCCCTGCCGAGCCTGCCCGCCCCGCGTCGCCGGCGGGGCCGTTCGCCGTCCAGGTCCTCGCGTCCGCCGAGCGTGCCACCGCGGAGGCCGTGCTCGCCAAGCTGCTGCGGCGAGAGTACGACGCGCGCCTGGTGATCGGTGAGAAGGAAGGCCGGCCCCTCTACCGGGTCCGGGTGGTGGGGTACGCCGATGAGGCCGCCGCCGAGGCCGCCGCAAGGCAGATCGAGAAGCAGGAGGGTCTGAGGACCTGGGTCACGCGATGATCCGCGAGGGGCCCCGGCGGCGCGCGTGCCTGATCGCCGCGGCGGCCGGCGGCGGCATCCTGGTCGCGGCCTTTCCACCCTACGACCTCTGGCCGCTCGCGGCGGTGGCCCCGGCGCCGCTGTTCTGGGTGGCCAGCCGCTCCGGCATCCGGCGGCGCACCGCCGGTCTCTCGGGCCTCGCCTTCGGACTCGTCTTCTTCCTCGGGACCGTGTACTGGGTCGTCCCGGTCATGCAGCGCTACGGGGGGATCGGGTGGCTCACCGCGGTCGGCGTGCTGCTCCTGCTCGTCGGCTATCTCGCCCTCTTTCCCACGGTCTTCGCCCTGGGAGTCCACCGGGTGGCCCGGCGGCACGGCCCCGTGGAGGCGCTGGCCATGGCGCCGCTGCTCTGGGTCGGCCTGGAGCTGCTGCGCAACCACCTGTTCACTGGCTTTCCGTGGGTGCGGCTCGGCACGGCGCTGCACGCCTTTCCCCCCTGGCTGCAGCTGGCGTCGGTGACCGGGGTGTACGGGCTGTCGGGGCTGCTCGCGGGGCTGGCCGCCGCCATCGCGGTGCTGCTGGATCCGCACCCCGGCGGCGGCCTGCGCCGGCCGGGCGGCCACGCCTGGGCGGTGGCCGCGGTCGTCGCGGGTGTCGCGGCGGCGGCGCTGGTCTGGGGTGCGACACGGGGCGACGGGGAAGGCGACGGCTTCCGGGTCGCCTGCATCCAGGGGAACGTCGACCAGTCCCGGAAGTGGGATCCCCGGGAGGCTGGCCGGATCCTCCAGCGCCACATCCGACTGTCGGAACAGGCGATTGCCGCAGGGGCGCAGCTCGTGATCTGGTCCGAGTCCGCGGTCCCGTATCCGCTACGGGGTGCGGCCGGCACGGCCGTGCGGGAGCTCGCCGCGGCGCGGCGGGTTCCCCTGGTGGTGGGCAGCCTCGACTGGCGGACCGGGCCGTCGGGGGCGCAGGCGGTTTTCAACTCGGCGTTCCTGATCGGAACCGACGGGGAGATCCGCGCGGCCTACGACAAGGTCCACCTGGTCCCCTTCGGCGAGTACGTCCCGCTCCAGCGTCTCCTGTCGTTCGTCGCGCCGCTGGTGGAGGAGGTCGGTGACCTTCACGCCGGCAGCGGAGCCGTGGTCCTGCGGCCGGGCGGCGGGCTGCCGCCGCTGGGTGTGGTGATCTGCTACGAGGTCATCTTCCCCGAACAGACCCGGGCCGCCACCCGCGGGGGAGCCGGCGTCCTGCTGAACCTGACCAACGATGCATGGTTCGGAAGGACCGCGGCGCCGTACCAGCACTTCGCCGAGGCCGTCGTACGGGCGGTGGAGACCGGCCGCTTCCTCGTGCGGGCGGCCAACACCGGGATCAGCGGGGTGGTCGACCCCCGGGGTCGGGTCCGGGCGCGGTCCCTGCTCGGCGAGGAGACGATCGTCATGGCCAGGGTCGAGGCCCGGCATACGGTCACCCCGTATGTCGCCGTCGGGGACGTGTTTGCCTGGGCATGTGTTATACTCGCCGCCGCGGTCCTGCTCATGCCGCGTTCCCGTGCCTCGACCGAGCCGGAACCGTCGACGGCGCCCCTCTCCCGGACAACCCGAGACGGCAGGTAAGCCCGGCGGTCCCGGCCGGGGGCGCTCGCCGGAACGCCTGCCCGGAGCCGAATCCCATGAACGAAGAGATCCTCCGCCGTTACCGTCAGATCCAGGAACGCTCCGAATCCCTCCGGAGGCATCTTTGACCCCGCAGCCACCCGCGCCGAACTGGAGAAGATCAACGCGAGGATGAGCGAGCCCGGGTTCTGGGACGACCGCGAGGCGTCCGAGACGGTGGGCCGGCGCCGGGGCGAGCTGGAGGCGCAGCTCGAGGAGGTGGCCAAGCTGGAGGAGCTGGCCGAGGAGGCGACCACCCTCGAGGAGCTCGACGAGGAGGGAGAGGAGGTCGACGGGGAGATCGTGGGCCTGCTGGACCGGCTCGAGCCCCTTCTGGACGGCATCGAGATGAAGCGCATGCTCTCGGGGCCCCACGACAGTGCCGACGCGATCCTCTCGATCCACCCCGGGGCGGGGGGGACCGAGTCGCAGGACTGGGCGGCCATGCTCTACCGCATGTACGTCCGCTGGGCCGAGCGGCACGGATACGACGTCCAGGTGCTCGACTACACCGACGGCGAGGAGGCGGGCCTGAAGAGCGCCAGCGTCATGGTCAAGGGGGCCGACGCCTACGGTCTCCTGCGCGCCGAGAACGGCGTGCATCGTCTGGTGCGCATCTCGCCGTTCGACGCGGCCGCGCGGCGGCACACCTCTTTCGCCTCGGTCTACGCGTATCCCGACATCGATCAGAGCATCGCGATCGAGATCGACGAGAAGGACCTCCGGATCGACACTTACCGTTCCAGCGGCAAGGGAGGGCAGCACGTCAACGTGACGGACTCCGCCGTGCGGATCACGCATTTGCCGACGAAGATCGTCGTGCAGTGCCAGAACGAGCGCTCCCAGCATCGCAACCGCGACATGGCGATGAAGTACCTCAAGGCGCGGCTCTACGAGCGGGAGCTCCGGCTGCGGGAGGAGGAACGGGCGAGCGAGGAGGGCCAGAAGAAGGGGATCGACTTCGGCAGCCAGATCCGCTCCTACGTGCTGCATCCCTACCGGCAGGTGAAGGACCACCGGACGAACCTGGCGAGCCCGCGGGTGGACGCCGTGCTCGACGGCGACCTCGACGCGTTCATCCGCGCCTACCTGCTGCTTCGGAGCCAGGATGCCGGGGGTGGGGGAGGGCCCGCGACGGCCTCCGCCCGAGGTTGACAAACCGTTGACGGGCAATAGATTACCTTGACGGCCCCCGAGGGAAGTGTTATCGTTAGCACTCGGGTGCCGAGAGTGCTAAGCCCCGGGGCCGCCAGGCGCGGCCGTCGAGGAACTGGGACGTGGCGGAAATCGACCTGGATCGCCGCAGCCGCCAGGTGCTGCAGGCCATCATCAGGCGCTTCCTGGAGCACGGGGAGCCGGTGGGGTCGCGCACCGTGGCCCGGGAAATGCCCGAGAACGTATCCCCGGCCACGGTCCGCAACCACATGGCCGACCTCGAGGAGATGGGACTGCTGATCCAGCCGCACACCTCCGCCGGGCGCGTTCCGACGGATCTGGCCTACCGGCTCTACGTCGACTCGCTGACCCAGGTGCCGCGGCTGACCCGTGCGGACCGCAGGCTCGTGGAGAAGGCGTTCCGGGACCTCGACGGCAACGTGGATGAGGTGCTGGAGAAGGCCTCGCGCTTCCTCTCGGACCTCTCGAATCAGATCGGCGTGGTCATGCGCTCACGCCTGGACGAGTTCGAGATGCGTCGGATCGACTTCGTCAACCTGGGGAACGGCCGGGTCCTGGCGCTGATGGTCTCGGTCTCCGGGGTCGTGTCCCAGAAGATGGTCCACCTGGACGAGGACCTGTCCCAGGAGGAGCTTGACCGGGTGGGACGGTACCTCAGCGAGAACTTCGAGGGGATGAACCTCCGACAGATCCGCGCCCGGTTGCTGGAGCTGATGGCGGAGGAGAAGGCCCTCTACGACCGGCTCCTGGCGAAGGTCCTCGAGGTGAGCCGGCGCTACTTCGAGCAGACCGAGACGGATCACGGCGCGCTCTACGTGGAGGGGGCCTTCCACCTGCTCGGACAGCCGGAGTTCGCGGATGCCGAGCGGATGCGCGGCCTGTTCCGGACGTTCGAGGAGAAGGGCCGCCTGGTAGGGATCCTCAACCGCTGCATGGCGGGGGAGGGCGTCACGGTCCGCATCGGATCGGAGCACGGGGACCCGGACATGCACAGCACGTCCCTCATCGCCGCGCCCTACTTCTTCGGCGAGCGCGTACTCGGCTCCCTGGGCATCATCGGCCCGACCCGGATGGAGTACCCGCGGATGATCGCGATGGTCGGCTACATCGGTCAGCTCCTTTCCGACAGGCTCAGCGAGTCGTCTCGCTGAGCATTTCCCCGAATCTCTCATGACGGACGAACCCAAGGGACCGGAAAAGATCGACCTCTCGGAGATCCTCGGCGACGAGGACGCCGGAGGGGCGGACGACGTCGAGGTCGTCGCCGACGGCGCGGCGCCCGCCGCCGCCGGGGGGGCCGAGGCACCCGAGGAGGGCAGCCTGGAGGAGCGTCACCTGCGGCTGCGGGCGGACTTCGAGAACTACCGCCGTCGCATGGCGAAAGAGGTCGAGGAGAACCGGCTGCGCGCCGAGGAGCGGCTGGTCGGGGACCTGCTGCCGGTCCTGGACAATCTCGACCGCGCCCTCGGCGAGCCGGCCACGGCCCCGGAGGATCCTTTCCGGGAGGGGGTCCGGATGATCCGGAGGCAGCTGCTCGAGACCCTGGAGCGTGCCGGGCTGGCACCGGTCGAGGCGGAGGGGTGCCCGTTCGATCCGTCGGTCCACGAGGCGGTTGCAAGGGAGGAGCGCGAGGATCTCCCCGCGGGCAGCGTCGCAGAGGAGATGCTGCGGGGATACACGTTTCGCGGGCGGCTGCTGCGGCCGTCCATGGTGAAGGTGAGCTTCGGGACCGAACCCGAGGGGGCGACTTCCGCCGAGCCGGACTCGGGCGACGGGGAACAGGAACCGGCGGACCGCTCGCGGCGGGGGGCGCAGGAGGAGCCATGGGACGGATGATCGGCATCGACCTGGGCACCACGAACTGCTGTGTGGCCTACATGGAAGGGGGGAAGGCGACGGTGATCCCCGGCGCGGATGGTGCCCGCACGGTCCCCTCGATCGTGGGCTTCACGGAGAAGGGCGACCGGCTGGTGGGCCAGATCGCCAAGCGCCAGATGGTCACCAACCCCACTCACACGGTGTACGCGGTGAAGCGGCTCATCGGCCGCAAGGCGACGGATTCCGAGGTCGGGAAGGCGCGGGACTACCTGCCCTACGAGCTGTCCGCGGCGCCCAACGGGGACCTCCGGGTCCGCGTCCGGGGCCGGGACTACAGCCCTCCGGAGATCTCCGCCATCGTGCTCGCCCGCCTCAAGGATATGGCGGAGGAGCATCTGGGGGAGGAGGTGGACGAGGCCGTGATCACGGTGCCCGCCTACTTCAACGACTCGCAGCGGCAGGCCACCAAGGACGCCGGCCGGATCGCGGGGCTCCAGGTGCGGCGCATTCTCAACGAGCCCACGGCGGCCTCGCTGGCCTACGGCCTGGACCGCGCCGAGGAGATGAAGATCGCCGTGTACGATCTGGGTGGGGGCACCTTCGACATCTCCATCCTGCGGCTGAGCGAGGGCGTCTTCGAGGTCCTGGCCACCTCGGGCGACACGTTCCTCGGCGGCGAGGACTTCGATCAGCGGATCGTCTCCTGGCTCCTGGAGCAGTTCCAGGCGGCCCATGGCATCGACCTGTCGGGGGATCGGCTGGCGATGCAGCGCCTGAAGGAGGCGGCGGAGAAGGCGAAGATCGAGCTGTCCTCGGTCCAGGAGTTCACCATCAACCTGCCCTTCATCTCCGCGGACGAGGGCGGCCCGAAGCACCTCAACGTCAACCTCACCCGGACGGCCTTCGAGGAGCTGATCGCCGACCTGGTGGAGCGCACGAAGCAACCCTGCGAGGACGCGCTGCGCCTGGCGTCGCTCAAGCCGGAGGAGGTGGACGAGGTCCTCCTGGTGGGCGGGCAGACCCGGACGCCCCGGGTGGTGGAGGTGGTCCGGGACATCTTCGGACGGGAGCCGAACCGGGACCGGAACCCGGACGAGGTGGTCGGTATCGGGGCGGCGATCCAGAGCGGGATCCTGCTGGGCGAGGTGAAGGACATGGTCCTGCTGGACGTGATCCCGCTCTCGCTCGGGATCGAGACCCGGGGCGGGACCTTCACGCGCCTGCTGGAGCGGGGCTCCACCATCCCCACCCGAAAGTCCAAGATCTTCACCACCGTCACCGACAACCAGTCAAAGGTCGAGGTGCACGTGCTCCAGGGCGAACGCGAGATCGCAGCGCGCAACAAGTCCCTGGGCAAGTTCGAGCTGGTCGGTGTTCCGCCCGCGCCGAAGGGGGTGCCGCAGATCGAGGTCTCCTTCGACATCGACTCCAACGGGATCGTGCACGTCTCCGCCAAGGACCTCGCCAGCGGCAAGGAGCAGCGCGTCGTGGTCAACCCGAGCGGCGGGCTGACCGAGGCCGAGATCCAGAACCTCGTCCGCGAGGCGCAGCAGCACGCGGAGGAGGACCGGCTCCAGGCCGAGCTGGCCCGCGTCCGGGCCCGGGTGGAGGGGCTGCTGGAGTCGAACGAGAAGACGTTCAAGGAGTTCGGGAACCTCCTGGAGGAGGAGAAGCGCAAGAAGGTGCAGGAGATCCTCGCCGCGACCCGCCGCGGCCTGCAGAGCACCTCGGCGAAGGAGGTCAGCGATTCCATGGAGGGGCTGGGGGAGGCGTCCCAGATCCTCTCCGAGGTGATCCTGTACAGGCCCGCCGCCGGGGCCCCCGCCATGGAGGAGGGGGGCCAGGGGGGCGGTGAGGGGGAGGGCGCATCCTGACCAGGGACTACTACGAGATCCTCTCGATCTCCCGGGACGCCAGCGACCACGAGATCAAGCGCGCGTACCGCCAGGCCGCCATCCGGTGGCACCCGGACCGCAACCCGGGTGACCCGGAGGCGGCGGACCGCTTCAAGGAGGCCGCCGAGGCCTACGCGGTCCTGGGGGATGCGCGGAAGCGGGCGCACTACGACCGGTTCGGTCGGGCCGGCGCCGGGGGAACGGCGGGGTTCGACCCGGACACGTTCGCGGACTTCGGGGACATCCTGGGGGACCTGTTCGGTGCCGGATTCGGCGATCTGTTCGGGGGCCGCAGGCCCTCCCGGGGGGGGCCCGCCCGGGGAGCAGACCTGCGCTACGACCTGGAGCTGGAGTTCATGGAGGCGGCCCTCGGCACCACGACCCGGGTCGTCATCCCCCGCCTGGAGACCTGCGGGGCATGCAGCGGCTCCGGCGCCGCCAGCGAGGAGGGGGTCCGCACCTGCCGTACCTGCGGCGGCCATGGGCAGCTGCGCTTCCAGCAGGGCTTCTTCTCCGTCAGCCGGACCTGTACCGCCTGCGGGGGGCAGGGCCGGGAGGTCGTGGACCCGTGCGGCGATTGCCGGGGACAGGGACGCGTCCGGCGGCAGGAGCAGATCGAGATCCACGTCCCTCCCGGCGTGGAGACCGGCGCCCGGCTGCGCCTCACCGGCCAGGGCGAGGCGGGAGCCCGTGGCGGTCCCGAGGGGGACCTCTACGTGTTCCTCCGGGTCAAGGAGCACGAGTACTTCGAGCGCGATGGGCTCGACCTTCACTGCAGGTTCCCGATCAGCTTTGCCCAGGCGGCCCTCGGAACCTCGGTGAAGGTCCCCGGGCTCGAATCGGAGGAGGAGCTCACGGTTCCGGCCGGAACCCAGAGCGGTCACGTCATCCGCCTGCGGGGCCGGGGTCTCGCGGGGCCCGACGGTCGCGGCCGGGGCGATCAGTTCGTGCACCTGCAGGTGGTCGTCCCCAGGCGGCTCAGCGCGAAGCAGCGGCGGCTGATCCAGGAGCTCGCGGGGACCGACTCCGGCACGCCGGACATCCGGGACGAGAACTTCTTCCAGAAGGTGAAGAAGCTGTTCTCCTGAGAAGCGGTCCCGTCTCGCGAATCGGACCGCCGGGAGGGGAAGCGAACATGGGCCTGTGGCGCCGGCTGCGCTTCGAGGTCCCCCGCGGGCGCGAGGACGCGCTGGGCGCCTGGCTCGAGGAGACCGCCTCCCTGGGCTCCTGTGTCCGTGCCGTGGCGGGCGACCGCGAGGAGGTCGAGGCCTACTATCCGGAGAGCGGGCCGGACCCCGCGGAGGCGATCCGCGGGATGGCCCGGCGCGACGGCGTCGCGATCGGGCCGGTGCGCGCCGACACGATCCCGGACGGGGGCTGGGAGGAGGCGTACCAGCGCTCGCTCAAGCCGTTCCCCCTGGGAGACCGGTTCGTCGTCCTCCCCGGCGAGGCCGGCGGCGTGGACCTTTCCCGCATGCCGCTCCGGATCGTCCCCGGACGTGCCTTCGGGACCGGCGAGCACCCCACGACCGCCCTGTGCGTGGAGTTCCTCGAGCGCCGGGTCCGTCCCGCGATGCATGTACTGGATGTGGGCACCGGGAGCGGCATCCTGGCCATCGCGGCGGCACGGCTGGGCGCGTCGCGGGTCGTGGCCGTGGAGCCCGATCGCGAGGCGGTGGCGGTGGCGGCGGAGAACCTGCGGGCGAACGGTGTCGCCGCTCGGGTCGAGCTGATCCTGGGGACGACGGCGGACGTGGGCTCCGGCTGGTTCGACCTGCTGGCCGCGAACATCCTGGCGGGGACGCTGATCGAGCTGATGCCCGAGCTCGCGTTCCTGCTTCGCCCTGGCGGGGCGGGGGTCCTCAGCGGCCTGCAGCAGGCGGACCGGGAGCCGGTCCGGGACGCCGCCGCGGCCCGCGGCCTGCGGGAGGAGGGGTGGCGGGAATCGTCCGGATGGGTGGCCCTGGAGGTGGCCAAGCCGCTCCCGGTCCCGCCTTGACATCCCGCGGACCAGGAGATACATTTGTTCGGTTTTTGTATCTATCGGTGAATGAGGGGGTTATCGCGATCTCGAAGGTGGCCCGGTAACGGAGAGGGTGCCATGCACGTCAACGACCTGCTGACCATCGCCTCGGAACGGAAGGCCTCCGACCTCCATCTGAAGGTGGGGAGTCACCCCGTGATCCGGGTGAACGGAAACCTGTTCCCGCTCACGGACATCAAGCGCCTGATGCAGGAGGACACCATCGCGATGGCCTTCAGCATCATGAGCGGGCGCCAGAAGCAGAAGTTCAAGGAGAACTACGAGATCGACATCGCCTACTCGGTTCCCGGCCTGGGCCGGTTCCGCGTCAACATCTTCCAGCAGCGGGGCACGGTCGGCCTGGTGCTGCGCGTCATTCCGGCGAAGATCTTCACCTTCGAGGAACTGCGGCTCCCACCGGTGCTGCGCAAGATCTCCGACGAGACCCGGGGCCTGATCCTGTGCACCGGGACCACCGGTTCGGGAAAGTCCACGACGCTTGCCGGGATGATCGACTACATCAACTCCTCCCGGACCGAGCACATCATGACGATCGAGGATCCCATCGAGTTCCTGCACCGGGACAAGAAGAGCCTCGTCAACCAGCGCGAGGTCGACGTTGACACCCGTTCCTTCTCCGTCGCCCTGCGATCCGCGCTCCGCCAGGACCCCGACGTCATCCTCGTCGGTGAGATGCGCGACTACGAGACCATCGAGACCGCGTTGACCGCGGCGGAGACGGGCCACCTGGTGCTCTCCACCCTCCATACCCTGGATGCCACCGAGACGGTAAACCGGATCATCTCCGTCTTCCCGCCGCATCAGCAGAAGCAGATCCGGCTGCAGCTGGCCGCGGTGATCAAGGCGATCATCTCCATGCGCCTCGTCCCCCGTGCCGATGGCGCCGGGCGAGTTCCGGCGGTGGAGATCCTCAGGGTCACCCCGTATATCCGGGACTGCGTGGAGAACAAGGAGAAGACGAAGATGATCCGGGAGGCGATCGCGGCCGGCACGTCGCAGTACGGCATGCAGACCTTCGATCAGTCGCTGTTCCTCCTCTACCAGAAGGAGCTGATCTCGCTGGACGAGGCGCTGCGGCGGGCCACGAACCCGGACGAGTTCAAGCTGAAGATCGCGGGCATCCAGTCCACCAGCGACCTCTCCCGTGCGGAGATGGACTCGAGCCTGGACCTCGGGGAGGGGGAGGCGGGGCCGCAGCAGCCCGGCTCGCCGTTCATCTTCCACAACCAGGAATAACCTCGCGAGGCGCCCGGACGCCGGTCGCCTTCGCGGAGGAGGGCAGCGCCCGCCGTGGAGCCGACGGATCTCGAAGCGCGCGAGCGGGAGGAGCGCGACGGTGCCCGGGGGGCGCTGGTGCGCGCACGCCGCGCCGCCCGGGTGCTGCTGGCGCGGCGGCCCCGGACCGTGCAGGAGCTCCGCCGCGCTCTGAAGCGGCACGAGCCCGGTGCGGTGGAGCGGGTGATCGGGGAGCTCGTGGCGGCGGGGAGCCTGGACGATCGCCGCACCGGAATGGAGTGGCTGCGCTATGTCCGGGAGTGCCGTCCGATGGGGCGCCTGCGCCTGCGGGCGGAGCTGCGGAAGCGCGGGCTGGAGCGGGAGCAGATCGAGGCCCTTCTGGTGGAGTACTATCAGGCGGCCACGGAGGCCGAGGACCTCCAGCGGGCCCTGGACCGTCTCCGCGCGCGCGGGGGGGGAGCCGGGGATCCGGCGGCGCTGCGTCGGCTCGCGGCGCGCCTCGGCCGGCGCGGCTTCGCCGCCGCGGACGTGCTCGCAGCCCTCGAGGGCTTCACGGAGACGGACGGATGACCGGCAACGAGCTACGGGAGCGGTTCCTCGCCTTCTTCGAGGAACGGGAGCATCGGCGGGTTCCCTCGTCGTCCCTGGTCCCCGGGGACGACCCGACGCTGCTGTTCACGAACGCCGGCATGAACCAGTTCAAGGACGTGTTCCTTGGCCAGGAATCCCGGGACTACCGGCGCGCGACCTCCTCGCAGAAGTGCCTGCGCGTCAGCGGGAAGCACAACGACCTGGAGGAAGTCGGCCGCACCGCGCGGCACCACACGTTCTTCGAGATGCTGGGAAACTTCTCCTTCGGGGACTACTTCAAGCGCGACGCCATCGTCTTCGCGCGGGATTTCCTCGTGGGAACCTGCGGGGTGCCGTTCGATCGCCTCTGGTTCACCGTCTACGACGGGGAGGGGGGATTCCCCCCGGACGAGGAGGCCCACGGCTTCTGGCTCCGCGACGTGGAGGCTCCCGAGGGACGCATCCTGCGGCTGGGCCAGAAGGACAACTTCTGGCGGATGGGGGACACGGGCCCCTGCGGCCCTTGCACCGAGGTGCACGTCGACCAGGGCGACGATGTCGGGTGCCGTCGTCCCGCGTGCGACCCGTCGTGCGACTGCGACCGCTTCCTGGAGGTCTGGAACCTGGTCTTCATGCAGTACGAGCAGCGGGCGGACGGCTCCGTCCGTGACCTCCCGGCCCGGAGCGTCGACACCGGGATGGGGCTGGAGCGCCTCGCGGCGGTGGTGCAGGGCGTGAAGAGCAACTACGAGTCGGATCTCTTCCAGCCCATCATCCGGGAGGTGGCGGAGAGGACCGGGCATCCCTACGGTGCGGCCCATTCCGCGGACACCTCGCTTCGTGTCATCGCCGATCATCTGCGGGCCATCACGTTCCTCATCGCCGACGGGGTCACGCCCTCCAACAGCGATCGTGGCTACGTCGTCCGGCGCATCCTCCGACGGGCCGGTACGCATGCCTGGCTGCTCGGGAAGCACCCGCCGTTCCTGCACCGCTTCGTCCCGGTGGTGGTCCGCGAGATGGGGGCGGCCTATCCGGACCTGCGCGAGCGCGAGGATTACGTCGCGCGGATCTGCAGGCTCGAGGAGGAGGGCTTCGCCGAGACGCTGCAGCGCGGCATGGGACCGCTGGAGGAGATGATCGTCAAGGCCCGCGCCGAGGGCCTGCGGGAGATCCCCGGACATCTCGCGTTCCACCTGTACGACTCCCTGGGGCTGCCGAGGGACCAGATCGTCGCCGCCGTCCAGCAGGCGGATCTGGCGGTGGACTGGACCGGGTTCGAGCGCGAGATGGAGGCGCAGCGCGAGCGGGCGCGGGCGGCGGCCAAAGGGGCCGACGGGGCCTCCCGGGAGATCTACCGCGACCTCTCCCGGCGCATCTCCTCCGAGTTCCTGGGCTACGAGGCACTGGACGTGGAGGATGCCAGGGTCCTGGCCCTGCTGCAGGACGGCGAGAGCGCGGACCGGGTGGTGGGCGAGGGGGTCCGCTTCGACATGGTCCTGGACCGCACGCCCTTCTACGCCGAGGCGGGGGGCCAGGTCGGGGACGTGGGGACGATCTCGGGAGCCGGCGGCGCGCGGGCCCGGGTGATCGCGACGTCGGCGCCGGTGCCGGGGCTGACGGTGCACCGGACCGAACTGCTGCAGGGGGAGCTGCGCGTGGGACGACCGGTGGCGGCGCGGGTGGATCCGGAGGTGCGCCCGCACACCATGCGGAACCACACCGCCACCCATCTGCTTCACGCCGCCTTGCAGTCGGTGCTCGGCTCCCACGCCCGCCAGGCCGGGTCGTACGTCGGGCCGGATCGACTGCGGTTCGACTTCAATCACTTCCAGCCGATGACCGCCGGGGAGCTGGACCGGGTGGAGGACCTCGTCAACGGCGTGATCCTCGAGGACCGGCCGGTGAGCAAGCAGGTGATGAACCGGGAGGAGGCGGTGGCGTCCGGCGCGGTGGCGTTCTTCGGCGAGAAGTACGGCGATCGCGTCCGCGTCGTGGACGTTCCCGGCTTCAGCAGGGAGCTGTGCGGTGGCACCCACTGCGAGCGCACGGGGCAGATCGGTCCGTTCCGGATCCTGTCGGAGAAGGGGATCTCCGCCGGGGTGCGGCGCATCGAGGCGATCACCGGGATGGAGGCCGTGCGGCGCTTCCGTGACGCCGACCGGACCCTGGAGCGGGTGCTGGAGATGCTCGGTTCGGGGCGCGAGGGGGCGGGGGAGGCGCTGGAGCGGGTCCTGCGTCGCGAGAAGCAGCTGGAGAAGGAGGTGGAGCGTCTCCGGGTCCGGCTCGCCGCTGCGGGACCGGCGAGCGCCGCGGCCGAGGACGTCCAGGACGTCGATGGGGTGCGCGTGCTGGCGCGGCAGGTGGAGGACCTGGATCGGCCGGGTCTGCGGAACCTGGCGGACAGCCTGAAGCAGAAGATCGCGCCGGGGGTCGTCGTCCTGGGCACCGTCGCGGGGGAGAAGGTCGCCCTGCTGGTGGCGGTGAGCGACGAGCTCAAGGAACGGCTGGACGCGCGGGTCGTCATCCGCGAGCTGGCCTCCATCGTGGGTGGCGGTGGCGGGGGGCACGCCGCCATGGCCGAGGCCGGCGGACGGGAGCCGGGCCGGCTGGCGGAGGCCCTGCGCTCGAGCCTGCCGGTGGTGCGCCGCCTCCTGGGGAGCCAGTGAAGGGCGCACTCCTGCTGGTCTGCCTTCTGGTGGCCCCGGGGCTGCCCCGGGCCGAGATCCGCATGGAACGACGGGCGGACGGCGCCCTGGTGGCCACGAACGCGGGGCAGGGGGCCTACGCACCCGCGGCACCGCGGCCGCCCCGGGAGGTCGCCGGCGAGGGACCGGGAGGGCTCGAGGCTCCGGAATCCCTGGACCGGCTGATCCGCGACGTCGCACGCGAGACGGATCTGTCGCCGGCGCTCATCCGCGCGGTCGTCGCCGTCGAGTCGGGCTTCGACCCGCTGGCCGTGTCGCACAAGGGGGCCCAGGGCCTCATGCAGCTCATGCCCGCCACGGCGGAGGCCTACGGCGTCGACGATGCCCACGACCCCAGGGGAAACCTGGAGGCCGGGGCCCGTCACCTCAGGGATCTGCTACGGCAGTACCGCGGGGATCTCGGGCTGGCCCTGGCGGCCTACAACGCCGGACCGGAGGCCGTGCGCCGCCACGGGGGCATCCCCCCCTACCAGGAGACGCGGCAGTACGTGGCCCGGGTGATGGCCCTGTACCGGTCGGAGCGGACGGCGTCCCGGCCGGCGCAGCGGGATCCGCGCGAGGTCTACTCCTACCGCGATGCCCGCGGCAACCTGGTCCTCTCGAACGTGGCGGCGCGGGGGGAGTCGACGCCGGTCCGGCGCGCCGGGATGCCGCGGTGAACCCGTGAGCGACCCGCCGTCCGGTGTGCCCGCCGGTGCCGAGCGCGAGGATGCGGCGCTGGAGCGCGGGCCGTTCCTCCTGCACCGCAACAAGGGTCGCGAGCACTTCGAGGCCCACGAGTACGCGCGGGCCCGCAGGCACCTGGAGCTGGCTCATCGGCTGCGTCCCGACGAGGAGGAGGTCCTCTACTGGCTGGCGATGACCTACTTCCGTCTCGATGCGTACCGCCCCGCCGAGGAGCTGTTCCGCAGGTTGCTGGAACTGCGCCCCGACGTCGCCACGCTGCACGTCAACCGCGGGATCGTCCTCTACAAGATGGGGCGCGCCGAGGAGGCGGAGGGCACGTTCCGCCGCGCCCTGGAACTCGATGCCACCGCGAACCGCCCGCACCTCTACCTCGGACTGCTGCGGGCCCGCGGGGGCGACCATCCGGGCGCCCTCCGGTGTTTCGAGAGGGCGGGAGCGGAGGTGCTGGCGGCGCGGATGCGCGCCCGCATGCGGGAGGAGGCTTCAGGGGGCGGGTCTGCGGATCCGCTTCCGGAGGTGGGGGCTCCGGCGTCGGAGGCCGCCCCGGGAGCGAGCGCCGTGGGAATCGCCGAGCCCGCGCCCCCAAATCCCGGATGGACCGCCGCCGGCCTGCCCGGCCTGGCGGTCGAGCCGGTGGGGGCGCCGGTGCGCGGGGAGGCGGTGTTCCGGGCCCACGGGAAGTACCTGGTCCACGTCGCCTTTGCGGAGGAGCTCCTGGTCCGTGCCGGCGCGGTGGCCGGATCCGCCGGCGAGCTGAGCTTCGAGGCGTCCAGCGAGGAGGGTGAGATCCTGCGGGCCCGCGGCGAGGGGGAGGTCATCCTCGTCGGCGAGGGGCGGCGGATCTCGGTGGTGGAGCTGTCCGGGGGCGTTCCGTTCCATCTGGAGCTCGGCCACTTCGTCGCCTGTGAGCGCCGTCTGCGGCGCGAGCTGGTCTCCCTGGGTCGTCGCGACGGCCTCGGTCTGCGGGTCGTCGCGCTGCACGGGCGTGGCCTGGTCGCGATGGCCTCCGGCGGTGCGCCGGCGGCGCTGCCGGTCCGCCGGGATCGTCCGGTCAGCGTCTCGGCGGACCTGCTGGTGGGCTGGCATGGCGCGCTCGAGCCGACCCTGCTGCGTCAGGGGGGAATGGAGGACCGGGCGATCCGGGGCGGGGGAGGAGCCCTCAAGCTTCGCTTCCGCGGCGAGGGTCGCCTGCTGGTGGATCGGCGGCGCGAAGACGGACCGTGACGGGGCTCCGGCGGGAGTGGGTGCGCCGGCTGCCGAAGGCCGAGCTCCACGTCCACCTGGAAGGCACCCTCGATGCGCAGGCCCTCCGCCGGCTCGGCGGAGATGCCGCCGCGGCGGACCCGCGCTTTCGTGGTGGCGGGTTCGCGGCGTTCCTCGAGCACTACCGTCGTGCGCTCGACTCCCTGCGACGGCCCGAGGACTACGGCATGCTGGCGGCGTCCTACCTGGACCGGGCGCCGCACCACGGGATCCGCCACGTGGAGTTCTCCGTCTCCCTGCTCTCGGCGATGCGCCGGGGCCACGAGGTGCGACGCCTCCTGGAGTCCGTGCAGCAGGCGGCTTCCGCGAGCCCGGTGGGGGCCTCGCTGGTGACGGACACGATCCGCCAGTTCGGCCCCGAGGAGGCCCTGCGGGCGCTGGAGGCGGTGCTCCCGCACCGGGATCTACCCGTCCTGCGCGGCTTCGGGATGGGGGGTGACGAGCGCTCGGTGCCCGCGGCGCGTTTCCGAAAGGTCTTCGACCGCGCCCGGCAGCACGGGTTGCGCACCACCGTGCACGCCGGGGAGGTCGGGGGACCGGAGGCGGTGCGCGATGTCCTGGACCACCTGCGCCCGGATCGGATCGGGCACGGCATCGCCGCCGCCGCCGACCCGGAGCTGATGGCGCGCCTCGTGGAGGAGGGGATCCCCCTCGACGTCTGCCCGACCAGCAACCGGATCACCGGCGTCGTCCCCGGGGAGGCGCAGCACCCGCTGGGCACCCTCGTCGCGGCGGGCGTCCGCGTGACGATCGGTACGGACGACCCCGGGCTGTTCGGCACGGACCTGACGTCGGAGTACCTGGCGGCCGCGGGGATGGCGCACCTGGATGCGGCCGGGCTGGAGCACATCGCGGCGGAGAGCCTCAGCGGCTGCCCGTCTCCGACCGGCGGCTGAGGGGCATCGCGGTCCGGACGGAGTCCGGGGATCCCGCGTCACCTTGCTGACCCAGACGCCGGAACGAGCGGGGGGATCGTCCGCGCACCCGCACGAAGTTGCGGTGGAAGTCGCGGTAGTTCTGGTAGCCGACCTGGTACGCGACCTCCGAGATGGTGTGCTCCCCCTCGAGCAGCAGCCTCTCGGCGAGACACATGCGCCGCTTCCGGATGTGGTCCGTCACGGTCATCCCCGTCTCCTTCCGGAACAGCGCGGAGAGGTAGTTCGGCGACAGGTGCACCGATTGCGACACCTCCCGGAGCGTCACCCGCCGGGTGTAGTTCCGGTCCAGGTACCTGCGTGCGTGTATCACCGCGGGGCTCAGCCGCGCCAGGGAGGCGAAGGGGGCGAGCATCTCGTCGACCTCGGCGAGAAACGCGCCGCGGAGGCCTTCCAGGTCGGGGGCGCCCCCGAGCCGCTGCGCCCGCTCGAGGCGGCGCCGGTCCCCCGGACTGACCGGGTGGAGCCGGTCCTCGAGGCGGTCGAGCAGGTTGCCCAGCAGCAGCGCGATCACCCCGAGCGAGGTCCCCTCCAGGACCCGGACCTCCGCGGCGAGGGACCGCAGTCCACCCCGGGCGCGGTCCAGGTCCATCCGATCGAGGGCCTCGAGCGCCTCGCGCTCCCGCGCCCAGGGATAGCCCTCGCCCGCCCGCTCGGCGGGCGAGGGTCGAGACGTGGACCCGCTCTCCGGCACGACACGCTCCTCTCCGGGAATGCGTGAAATATAGGCCTGTTGCGGGGTCTCGGCAAGTGGGGGATCATCGGCCGCCGCCCACGAGGCGGACGCCGGCCTCGATCAGGGATGCGACGGGGGCGGGGTGGAGCACCTCGGCGTAGACGCGGATCACCGGCTCGGTCCCCGAGGCCCGCAGCAGGAGCCAGCCGTGATCCCCGAACAGCAGCTTGAGGCCGTCGAGGGTGTCGAGCCCCGTAAGGCCCAGGCCGGCGATCCGCGCCGGGGGCTCCCGGGCGATGGCGTCTAGGCGGGCGGCGACGTCCAGCCCCTCGAGATGGAGGTCCCGCCGGCCGTAGCGGTAATCCCCGAACTCCCGGGTCAGCGCCTCCACCAGGGCGGAGAGCGGCTTTCCGGAGGCGGCGACGGCCTCGACGAGAAGCAGGCCCGCGAGCAGGCCGTCCCGCTCCGGAAGGTAGCCCGCCACGCCGATGCCACCGCTCTCCTCGCCGCCGATCAGCAGCTCGCCGCGCTCCAGGAGGGCCGCGACGTGCTTGAAGCCCACGGGGAGGCAGTGGAACACGCGGCCTTCGGCCTTGGCGATCCGGTCGAGATAGACGGTGTTCGCGAAGGTCTTCGCCAGGCCGCCCTCCATGCGGCGGTGGCGGATCAGGTGGAGTGCGAGCACCGCAACGATGCGCAGCGGGGAGACGAACGCACCCCGGTCGTCGACGGCGGCGATCCGGTCGCCGTCGCCGTCGGTGGCGAAGCCGACCGCCGCGCCACGGGACATGCGCTCGAGAAGCGGCCCCATCCGATCCCGGGTCGGCTCCGGCGCCTGGCCGCCGAACAGCGGGTCGCGCTCGCCTCGCAGGGTGTCGACCCGGATGGCCCCGCCGCCCAGCATCTCCTCGACGATCCGTCCACCGGTGCCGTGCATCGAGTCCACCACCACGTGAAGCGGGGCGTTGCGGATCCGCTCCAGGTCCACGACGGCGGCCATCCGCGCCTCGTGCTCGGCGCGAAAGCTCACCACGGTCGGGGCCGGGCCGCCCGCCGGCCTGGCGACGTCCGGGGAAGGCCGGCACAGTCGTTCCTCCACCGCGCGGGTGATCGCCGGCGGGGCGCTGGCGCCCCCGGCGGTCTTGATTTTGAGGCCCAGGAACTCCGGCGGGTTGTGGCTGGCGGTGAGCATCAGTCCGAAGTCCGCCCCCGAGCCGACCACCTGGCAGGAGAGCGCCGGGGTGGTCTCCGGGCGGTCGGACATCCGCACCTGGATCCCGTTCTCCTGGAGCACCGCGGCAGCCTCCCGCGCGAGGCGATCCGCCAGGAAGCGGTGGTCGTAGGAGACCGCCGCCCGGCGGGCTCCCCGCTCCCGGTACACCGCCGTGATCGCGGCCACCACTCGCCGCAGGTTGGCAAGGGTGAACTCCCTGGCGATCTCCGCGCGCCACCCGTCGGTGCCGAAGCGCGGGTCGCTCATCGGGATGACGTCGCCTCGCCGGACGGCTGGAGGTTCCGCAGCAGGGTGCCGGCGGTCACCAGCTCGTACCCGGCGGCGCGCAGGACCCTGACGAGGCTCCCCAGGTGGGCGCCGAACCGTTCTCCCTCCGGACGCCAGGAGTTGAGGTGCATCAGGATGATCACCCCGTTCAACCTGCCGCTTCCCGAGGTGGCACGCGACGCGATCAGGTCGACGAACTCCTCGGGAGTCCGGTAGCGGGAGGAGGCGGGATCCGCGACCCAGTCCAGGGAATCGAAACCGGTGGTCCACCCCACGTGGCGATAGCCGAGATCCGCTGCCCAGCCCAGGATCTCGGAGTTGATCTCGCCGTACGGCGCGCGCCACAGCGGGGCCATCGGTCGTCCCGTCACCATGCGGAACGAGGCGTCCGCCGCCGTCAGCTCCCGCCGCAGCGCCTCCGCGTCGATCTCCGGCCGCGTGGTGTGGCGGCGCGTCTCGTTCCACAGCGTGAGGTGCGGATGGTCGTCTGTGTGATTGCCCACCTCGTGCCCACGTTCCGCGATCTGACGGGTCACGTCCGGATGGGAACGCACGAACTCCCCCGTCAGGAAGAAGGTGGTGCGTATCCCTGCGGCGTCGAGGGCATCGAGGATCGGTAGCGCGGAGTTGGCGCCACTCCCCCCGTCGAACGACAGGACCACCTGTGGCAGCGTCGGGTTGCCCCGGGAGAGGCTGGCCGCCTTCGCCCGGGGCCGCACCGGGCCGGGCAGCGGCGGGGCCGTCTCCGGCTCAGCGAGCCGGTCCACCGCGCGGTCCGGCAGCCGGACGGGCGGCGGGGAAGCCGGTGCGGCCGGCGTCGGCGGATCCACCAACACGCCGGATCGCGGCGCTGCGGGGCCCGCCCCCGGCGGCACCGTCGTCCCGGCGGGTCGGGACGCGCCCGCCCTCGCGCCTGTCGCGGGGGAGGCGGGCGGCTCGTCTGGGGCCAGCGGGTCCGCCCGGGTCTCCCGTGCCCGCGCACGTGCGGCGGCTGCGATGGCGGGGTTCGCGGTCCCCGCGGCGGCGGCCTTCGTGCCGGTGGTCTCCCCGGCAGGAGGCGCGGGGTGGACCGCCGTCGCCGGCTCCTCCGGGAGGGGCTGCGCCGAGGCCCGCGCCGGCCCGTCCCCTGGAGCCGCCGGTGGCGGGCTGCCGTCGGCGGCCGGCTTCGCTCCCGTCGCCGCCGCGGGAGGATCCGAGCGCGAGGGCGCAGGCTCGTGTGACGGCCCTGCGCCGGTCTCCCGGCCGGCCGGCCGTTTCGTGGACGTGGCGGCGGCCTCCGGGACCGCTCGAGCGGAGAGGCGGAGGCCCGGCGTCCCCGGCGTGGCCTCTACCAGGTCGGCCGGCCGGCCCGCGGGCTCGGCCCCGGCTGGGGCGGGCACCGGTGGCTCCACTCCGCCCGGTGCCTCCTTCGCCTCATCCGGGCGCGGCGAAGCCGGGGAGAAGCTCGCGACATCCCCGGCGGGGATCCCGGCCTCCACGGGGGAAGGCGCCGCAGCGGGGGACTCCCGGGCGCGCCGCTCCGCCTCGGCGCGCCACGACGCGTACCAGGGGCCGAGGACCTGCGTCGCGATGAGCCCGAGGCCGCCGAGCACGATCACGTAACCGATCCAGAGGACCGAGGCGGGGGTGGTCGACTTTCCGGGTGGGCTCGCGGGCATGCGGCGGCGTGGTTCCCTCGTCAGCGTGACCGCGGCATGGTAGCACGAGAGCACCGTCGTTGACCCGGTTTCGGGCATGTGCTAGTGTCCCGTGTCGCGCGCCGGTCCTGCGCCTGCCTCCGCTCCCTCCGGGACCGGGTCCGCGGTGAGGTCCGATGCTCAACCTGCCGAACTCCCTCACCATCTTCCGGATCTTCCTCGTACCGTTCCTGGTCGTGGTGCTCCTGACGCGCTTCGAGGGCCGGGAGCTTCTCGGGGTGACCATCTTCCTCGTCGCCGCGGCCACCGACGTGCTCGACGGCTACCTGGCCCGAAGGCGGAAGCAGGTGACGAACCTGGGCATCCTCCTGGACCCCATGGCGGACAAGCTGCTGATCTCCGCGGCGCTGATCTCGCTGGTGGAGGAGGGACTGGCGCCGGCATGGATGGTCGTCGTGATCATCAGCCGGGAGTTCGCGATCAGCGGTTTACGCAATGTCGCCGGCCGGCGGGGTGTGGACATGCCGGCCTCGGTGTGGGGGAAGTTCAAGATGGGGACCCAGGTCCTCGCGGTGGTTCTCCTCATCCTGGACAGCAAGCTGCCTGCCCCCTTCTCCCGGTCCGGTGAGGCCGTGCTCTGGGCGGTGGTCGTGCTCGCCGTCCTCTCGGCCGTGGACTACTTCCTGAAGTTCTACCGTCGCCTGGGCCTTGGCGGGCCCCCGGCGGCCTAGGAGCCCCTCGGAGCCATGGACATCCGCAGCGGCGCGAGATGCACCGGCGAGGGCTCCGCCGCGAACCCTCCGCGTATCGCGGCCCCCGAACCGGGGTCATGGGCCCGTCTTCTTCGTTCCCGCTCCTCTCCGGTGCCGCCCCCGCACAGGGGCATGGGGCATCGCCGTCGTCGCGGCGCCTCGAATCCGGGCCCACGGCGCTCGCAATGGACGGCACCGGACTTTTCGACCGGATCTCCCGCCGGGCCTCGCGACGGAGCCGTCGCCCGGACGGGCTCCTAGGGAATGCGCTCCGCCATCGCCCACCTGCGGCGGCTCCTCCTGCGGGGCTTGCTGGCGGTCCTGCCGCTGGTCATCACGTTCTGGCTCCTGGCGGTGTTGTTCCAGTTCGTCGACGCTCGCCTCGGGTCGCTGGTGGCGAACCTCCTCGAGTCCGTGGGGGTGGAGGACGCTCGCGCCGGCATCTGGCGGTACCTCGTTCCGTTCCTGGGGATGGCCGTCGTCCTCGTGCTGCTCGCCCTGATCGGGGGCCTGGCGACGAACTTCCTCGGCAGCCGCCTGCTCGCCCTGTTCGAGCGCCTCCTCCTCCGCATCCCGCTGGTGCGGACCATCTACACCAGCGCGAAGCAGTTGCTCGAGGCGATCACCGTGGGACGCAAGGGAGCCTTCCGGGAGGTCGTGGCGTTCGAGTATCCTCGCCGGGGGATCTGGGTGCTCGGCTTCGTCAGCTCGACAATGCCGGGTCGGGTACTCACGGCGGGTGACGACGAGATGGTGAACATCTTCCTCCCGACGACCCCGAACCCCACCTCCGGGTTCCTGCTCGTCCTGCCGGCCCGCGACGTGCGTCGCCTGCCGATCACCGTGGAGGAGGGGATCAAGATGATCGTGTCCGGAGGCCTCATGCTTCCCCCCTCCATGGTCCGGGAACCGGTCCCACCGCCGGAGCCCCGGGCCTGAGGGCGGGGATCGATGTTCTACTGGACCGTCCGCCTGATCGCCTGGCCGCTCAAGGCCCTCTACTTCCGGATCCGGGCGGAGGGGATCGAGAACCTGCCCCGGGAGGGACCCGCCATCGTCATCGCCAACCATGCCTCGTACCTGGACGCGGGGGTGCTGGGTGCGGCGCTACCCCGCAAGATCCACTTCATCGTCCTGTCGAGCATGTACGCGATGTGGAGGATCCGCTGGTTCTACATTGGCATGGAGACGATCCCGATCCACCCCGGCCGCCCGGACCGCGCGGCGATCCGGCGGGCCCTGCAGGTGCTGGACGGCGGGGGCGTCGTGGGCATCTTCCCGGAGGGCTCCCGATCGCCGGACGGGCGCCTCCGGGAAGCCCTGCCGGGGGCGGCGATGATCGCCGTCCGGTCCGGCGCCCCGGTGGTGCCGGCGGCGATCCGGGGGGCCTTCGAGGCCTATCCCCGCGGCGCGCTGCTGCCGCGGCCCCGGAGCATCCATCTCCGGGTCGGTCGTCCCTTCCGGCTCGAGGGGAACCGCGAGGTGCGCCGCGGGCGCGACGCGCTGGAGGCACACAGCCGGAAGATGATGCGGGAGATCCGCGATCTGCTGGAAGCGGGCTCCCCCGCGCCCGTCGCCCGGGAGGGGACGGAGGTGGGACGTTGACCCCCGCCGCGGAGATCTTCGCGGTGGGGAGCGAGCTGCTGCTGCACGGACGCCAGGACAGCAACAGCCCGGAGCTGGCGTCGCTGCTGACCGGGATGGGATTCGAGGTCCGACGGCGCCAGACGCTGGGCGACGCTCTCGAGGAACTCCGCGGCGCATTCCGGGAGGCCGCCGCCCGGGCGGATCTCGTGCTGGCCACCGGTGGCCTGGGGCCGACCGCGGACGATCGAACCCGCGATGCGCTCGCGGCCGCGTTCGGGCGCACCCTCCGGGAGGACCCCGCGCTCGTCGCCGATCTCGAGCGCCGGTTCCGCTCGCGGGGCCGGCCGATGGCCCGGTCGAACCTCCGCCAGGCGCAGGTGCCCGAGGGCGCGGAGGTCCTGCACAACCCCCTGGGGACCGCCCCGGGCCTCTGGCTGGCCCACCCGGGAGGGGTCGTCGCGCTGCTGCCGGGCCCGCCGGCGGAGATGCGGGCCGTCCTCGACCGGGGCCTGCGGGAGAAGCTGCGCGGGCGCTTCGTCCTTCCCCGGGTGGCGCGGCGGGCGCTCCTGGCCTCCGGGATCGGCGAGTCGGACCTGGAGGACCGTATCGCGGACCTCTATCACCAGAGGTCGGAGGTCGAGATCACCGTACTCTCCAGCCCCGGACTCGTCGAGCTGCTGCTGCTCGCCCGGCATCGCGATCCGGGGGTGGCCGAGGATGCGGTCGCCGAGGTGGCCTCCGCGGTGGAAGCGCGACTGGACCGCTGGATCTTCGCCAGGGAGGAGACCACCCTCGCCGCGTACGTGGGGGAGCGCCTGCGGCTGCGCGGGGCGCGACTGGCCGTGGCGGAGTCGTGCACCGCCGGGCTGCTCGCGGCGGACCTGACCCGCACCGCCGGCTCGTCGGCGTACTTCGCCGGGGGGATCGTCGCCTATGCGAACGAGGTCAAGCGCGCGCAGCTCGAGGTCGCGGAGGAGACCCTGGCGCGGCACGGCGCCGTGAGCGAGGAGGTTGCCCGGGAGATGGCGGAGGGGGTCCGTCGCCGTTTCGGGGTGGAGTTCGGCCTGGCGATCACCGGCGTGGCCGGGCCGGGAGGGGGCACGCCGGAGAAGCCCGTCGGGACCGTGTGGCTCGCCGC
>JASFRI010000001.1:0-33460 GCA_050115015.1 Acidobacteriota bacterium | reverse complement strand
GGGCGGCGCGGCGTGCGACGACGACGAGCAAGACCCACCGAGCGAGGAGGAGGAGATCGAGCCCGGAGCCCCGACGCCACGTCGGGGGGCCGGGCGTCCGCAGCCGCCGCTGCGCGGACCTCCCCGCGGATCCCCGCGAGGCAGGCCGCGAAGCTAGGACCCGCTCGAGCCACCTCGGTGGCGACGAGCCCGAGACTGCAGGTTGATGATGCCCGCCGCGTACCCCGCCCCGAACCCGTTGTCGATGTTCACGACCACCAGGCCCGCCGCGCAGGAGTTCAGCATCCCCGCCAGGGCCGCAAGCCCGCCCATTCCGGCGCCGTACCCGACGCTGGTCGGCACGGCGATCACCGGCGCCGGAGTCAGGCCGGCGACCACGCTCGGCAGCGCCCCCTCCATCCCGGCGACCACCACGAGCACGTTCGCCTCCTGGATCGCCGGGACGTGGCCCAGCAGCCGGTGCAGCCCCGCCACGCCGACGTCGTGCACCCGCTCCACGCGGTTCCCCATCAGCTCCGCGGTCAGCGCCGCCTCCTCCGCCACCGGGATGTCGGAGGTTCCCGCGCCGATCACGAGCACGCCGGCGCGCCCGGCCCGGCGCCGGCGTCCCGGCTCGGGGATCACGATCGCCCGGGCCGCCTCGTGGAAGCGCGCCTCCGGCCACTGCCCGCGAAGGGCCTCGTGGACCGACCGCCGGGTGCGGGTGATCAGTACCGGCGCCCCCCCGGCGTGCAGCCTCCCGGCGATGGCGACCACCTGCTCGTCGGTCTTCCCCTCGCCGTAGATCACCTCGGGGAACCCCTGGCGTAGCCGGCGATGGTGATCCACCTTGGCGAAGCCGAGGTCCTCGAACGGCAGGGACCGCAGGCGGCGGACCCCCTCCCGGACCGACACCGCCCCGCCGCGGATATCCTGCAGCAGACGCTTCAGCTCGCTCTCCCGCATGCGCGCCATCATAGCCGAACCCGGCGGGTGCCGGACTCGCGTCGTTGACACCTCCCGGAGCGCGGGCTATCCTCCGCCCGGATCGGAGGGCTCATGCCGCAACAGGGCCTCGAAAAGCGCCAGGACGAGAGGTTTCCGTCGGATCTGCGCCTGCGGTGCCGGGGAGAGGCCGAGGTCATCGAGATGGAGGCCGTGAACCTCTCCGTGGGCGGTGCCTACTGCAGCACGAGGCACCGGCTGGAGCCCATGACCCGCCTGCAGGTCCAGCTCGACCTGCCCGGCGCCTCGCCGCGCTCGACGCCGATCACCGCCACGGCGGTGGTCGTCCGGATCGAGGAGAGGCCCACGGGGCTCCCCTACCGCCTGGCGCTGTGGTTCCAGGAGATCTCCCGCCGGGATCGCGCCCTCCTGCGGCGCCATCTCGGGATCGATGGCCACTAAGTGGCCCAATTCACAGATACGGTGGCATTCGGCCGCAGCTGCATCCGCGCTGCCTTCGTTGCGCTCCCTGAGGCGTAGCGCTGGGGCTACGCCTCGGTCGCGCGCCTTGCCAGCGCGGCGCATCGGCGCCCTCGGTGGGTCACCGTATTTATGAACTGGACCACTAAGCTGCCACTCCGATAGCCTGCCCCGGACGCCGTCGGCCGCGGTGCGCGGTCCTTGCGCGGCGGAGGTGATGCCATGAGCACGACCCCTCTCGACCTCACCCTCGGCGTGACCGGGGCCAGCGGGGCCCGTTTCGCCGGCGCCGTCCTCCGGGACCTCGCGGCGCATCCGGACGTGGGGACGATCCGGCTGGTGATCTCGGAGCACGCGTGGGACAACCTGCGCGCCGAGCTGGGCCGGCCGCAGGCCGCGCGGGAGGAGCTCGAGGAGCATCTGCTGGCCGTCCCGGAGGGTCGCGGCAAGATCGTCCGCCACGGCAAGACCGAGATGGCGGCGCCGATCTCCAGCGGATCCCACCGCTCCCACGGGATGATCGTCCTGCCGTGCAGCATGGCGAGCCTCGGCGCCATCGCCCAGGGGGCGGGCACGAGCCTCGTCCACCGGGCCGCGGACGTCGCGCTGAAGCAGCGCCGCCCGCTCCTGCTCTGCGTGCGGGAGTCCCCCTACAGCGTGATCCACCTGGAGAACATGGTCCGCGCCGCCCGGGCCGGCGCCACCATCGTGCCGATCACCGTGATGCTCTATAGCCGCCCCGCCTCGGTGGAGGAGGTGATCGACCAGTTCGCCGCCCGGGTGCTCGACCTGCTGGGGCTGGAGGGCGGCCGGCTGAAGCGCTGGGACGGGCTGCGGTAGTGGCCGCACCCGGCTCGCTGGCGGGCCGGCTGGCGGTGACGCTGGAGATGATCCGGTTCCAGCACACCGTCTTCGCACTGCCCTTCGCGCTGACCGGGATGGTCCTCGCCGCCGACGGCCTGCCGCCTCCGGGGACCGTGGCCTGGGTGCTCGTGGCGATGGTCGGGGCGCGCTCCGCCGCCATGGCGTTCAACCGCATCGCCGACCGGCACCTGGATGCCCGGAACCCGCGCACCGCCGGACGGGCACTGCCGGCCGGGCGCCTGGGCCTCGGGTTCGCCTGGACCTTCACCGCCGCCTCGGCCGCTCTCTTCCTGCTGGCAGCGGCGATGCTGAATCCGCTCTGTTTCCGGCTGTCCCCGATCGCCCTGCTCGTCATCCTCGGCTACTCGTACACGAAGCGGTTCACCGCCACGTCCCACCTGGTCCTCGGGCTCGCCCTCGGCATCGCCCCGATGGGGGGATGGCTCGCGGTCACCGGCTCGTTCCTCGACGCGGCGAGCGGTCGCCCGGCATGGGCGCCCTGGTTCCTGACCGGCGCCGTGCTGGCCTGGACCGCCGGCTTCGACATCACATATTCCTTGCAGGACGTGGAGTTTGACCGCTCCGCGGGTCTTCGGTCCATCCCCGTGCGCCTGGGTCCCGCCGGCGCGCTGGCGATCTCCCGGGCCCTCCACGGGCTGATGGTCGCCCTGCTCGCGCTGCTCGTTCCCGTCGCCGGTCTCGGCCCGATCTTCATCGCCGGACTGCTGGTGATCGCCGCGCTGCTGATCTACGAGCACGCCCTGGTCCGTCCGGGGGATCTCCGCCGGCTCGATACCGCCTTCTTCCGCGTCAACGCGATCGTGTCGATCCTGGTGCTGATCCTCGTCACTGCCGATCGACTCCTCTGAAGAACACGCCGCATCGGCATTTGCGCCTTGACATGATCAAGCAATGGGTAGTAAAACGGGCTCGTCAGATGCGACCATTCCGGTCGCCATTCGTCGTGTGACGACACGGCAGGAGGACTTCGAGGATGAACAAGGCGGACTTGATCGAGAAGATCGCCAAGGACACCAAAGTCTCGAAGGTCGCTGCGACGAAGATGATCGACTCCCTTCTCGAGAACGTCTCCAAGTCTCTCAAGAAGGGTGAGCGCGTCACCTTCGTCGGCTTCGGGACTTTCTCGGTGAACAAGCGGAAGGCCCGCACGGGCCGCAATCCGCAGACTGGCGCTCCCATCAAGATCGCGGCCCGGAAGGTGGTTCGCTTCAAGGCCGGCAAGGATCTTGAGAAGCGCGTGAAGTAGCTGCCCCGCTTCTGGTGAGGTAACAACGGAGGGCGGTCGGTTCGCCGACCGCCCTTTGTCCTGTACGGGGTCCCCATGCGACGCGCCCTGCTCCTCCTCTTGATCCTGTCGGCCGCGGTTCTTGCCGCGGGTGCCTCCCCGCTGGACGTGCGACCCGTCGCCTACGAGGTCGACGCCCATCTCGATCCCGCGCGGCACGAGCTCCGGGCCGAGGTCGTCGTCGACCTCGAGCTCCTCGACGAGATCCCTCGTCGCAAGGGCGTCCTGGAGCTCCGGCTGCATCCAGACCTCGCCCTGGAGGCCGTCCGGGTGGATGGGGCCGAGCTGCGCTCGCGCCGCTCCCGCCGGGGACGGATCGAGGACGACGGGACGGTCGTCCCCACGCGGCACCGGCTGCGCCTGCGGGAGATCACCGGGCCGCTCCGGGTCCGGCTGGCGTACCACGGGCCCCTACGGCAGGACATCGGCGCGGGGGAGGTCGAGGGGGAGATCCATAACTTCGCGGTCTCGGCCCACATCGCGGAGGAGGGGATCTACCTGGAGCCGGACGGCTACTGGTACCCGCGGGTGGACCTTCCCGGGGGGATCGATCCGCTCCTGACCCTGTCCGACTTCCGCCTCCGGGTGGCACCCATCGACGGCTTCGAGATGGTGGCCGGTCTCGAGGCGGAGGAGGCGCCGGAGGGCGTTCTCGCCTGGCGGAGCCCGTTCCCCCTCGACGGGCTGGTGCTCCTCGGGGGGCCGCTGGAGCGCTGGAGCCGGGAACACGGAGGGATCCGCCTGCACGCGGTGCTCGCCCCGGGCAAGGAGTCCGTGGCGGCGGACATCCTGGACGCCGCGGCGGCGTACCTCGACCGCTACCAGCCGCTGATCGGGCCATATCCGTTCCGGGAGTTCACGGTGCTGGAGGCCTTCTTCAGCTCCGGGTTCGCCTTTCCGACCTGCACCCAGATCGCCGGCAGCCAGCTCAGCGAGTACAAGCAGTACCGGCGGCACGGCTACCTCGACCACGAGCTGCTGCACAACTGGTGGGGGAACGGTCTGTTCGTCGACCCGCGGGACGGGAACTGGTGCGAGGGCCTCTCCACGTATCTGGGGAACTACTACGGCCACGTCCTGGACGGCGACGAGGAGGGGTCCCGGAAGCAGCGGCGCAACGAGTCGAACTTCCTCAGCACCATCGAGCCGGGGCAGGACCGGCCCCTGGGGACCTTCGGCACCCCCGACGGCGCGGGGCGCGGGATCGGCTACGACAAGGGGGCGGCGACCTTCCACATGCTGGAGCGCACCATCGGGCAGGAGGCGCTGTTCGCCGGCCTCCGGCGCCTGACCGCGGAGCGCATGGGCCGGCCCACGTCCTGGGATGACCTCCGGGAGGCCTTCGAGCGGGAGAGCGGCGTCGATCTCGAGGCGTTCTTCGAGCAGTGGGTGCGGCGCCCGGGGGCGCCGGCGCTGGAGCTGCTGGACGCCCGGCCGGGGCCGGACGGCCTGATCGTCGGCCTCTCCCAGGGGAACACGGACTTCCTGCTGGACGTGCCCCTGCGACTCCACCGCGGGGACCGGACCGAGGATGTCGTGGTGCGGCTGGAGAAGCCGGCCGACGAGCTCGAGGTCCCCTGCGATCCGGAGGGGCTGACCGCCGTCGAGCTCGATCCCGATTACCACGTCTTCAGGAGGCTGAAGGCCGAGGAGGTCATGCCCACCTCCAGCCTGACCCGGCACACCTCCCACCTCCTGATCGTCGTGCCCGACGGGGAGCTGGCGGAGGGTTATCGCGTGGTGCGGGACGCCTTCACCCGGGCGGTCCTCGGCGAGGAGGACGAGCCGGAGCCGGGCCACGACGTGGTCGTGCGCAAGGCGTCGGAGCTCGACCCCGCGGCGCTCGGGTCCCGCAGCGTGCTGATCCTCGGGGAGGCGGTCCGGAACCCCGCTGTGGTCCGCTTCCTCGAGCGTACCCGCTCCCCGGTGGCCTGGACGCCATCCGGCTTCGCTGTCGACGGGCAGGCGTTCGACGGGCCCGGCCAGGCCGTCTTCCTCACGGTCCACCATCCCGATGCCGTGGGGGAGGGGGTCACCGTCTACCGCGGCAACGGCGACGGCGCCCTGGCCAACGCCCGCCTCCTCCACTTTTACCCCAACAGCCTGCTGGTGTTCGACACGCCGGTCGCCGGGGATGCCGGCCTGACGCCGGAGACGGAGATGCCGCGCAGCAACGTCGTCCTGCGCCTCGACTTCGAGTTCCACGACCGCATCGAGCTCTGACGCCGCCGGGCGTCCAGGTGTATCGTGTGTCTGGCCCGCCGCACGCCGGCCCGCCGAACGAGGAGGCCGTGGAGAGCTCCCGACCATCCAGAGCCGAGGAGACCACCGAGAGGGCGTACGGCCACTACGCGGGAATCTACGACCTGCTCTTCGACCGGCTCCTCCAGCCGGGGCGCCGGGCGGCGGTCGCGGCGCTCGCCCCGGCCGCGGGGGACCAGGTGCTGGAGATCGGGATCGGGACGGGCCTGTCGGTCCCTCTCTACCCCACGGGATGCCGGATCACCGGCATCGACCTGTCGCCCGAGATGCTCGAGGAGGCCGAGAAGAAGCGCCCCACCGAGTACCCGGCGCACGATCTCCGCCTGCTGCGGATGGATGCCACCTCCCTCGACTTCCCGGACGACGCCTTCGATCGCGTCCTGGCGTCCTACGTGCTGAGCACGGTGCCGGAGCCGGGCCGCACCCTGGCGGAGATCCTCCGGGTCTGCCGGCCCGGCGGCCGTGTGGTGATCCTGAACCACTTCCGCTCCGGCTTCCCGCCGTTCGCGGCGATCGAGCGGCTGCTGAGCCCGCTGACCTGGCGCCTGGGCTTCCGGCTGGACCTGCCCCGGGAGACGGTCACGCGAAGCGCCGGCCTGGAGCTCGTTGCCTCCCGCGGGGTCAACGCTCTGCGGCTGTGGACGCTGCTGGTGGCCACGGTCCGCGAGCCGACCTCCACCGGCCGGACTTGATCTGGGACCGCTCACCTCTTTAACCTGATCGAAGAGGCCATCCGGCCACATCGACGACCGGAGGTGACCCATGCGACCCGAGGTCCCCGAGCCGGTCCCCACCGGCTCTCGTCAGCCGTCCCTTCTCGCCCCGGTCCGCCCCTCCCAGCTCCTGCGCCACCTTCTCCGCGCGATGGGCTCTCCGCCCGTCCGGTTCCTCCTCTGGGACGACACCGAGATCCGCGAGTTCGACGGAGAGCCGGTGGGAACGCTGCGCATCCGCGAGCCGAGGGTGATCCGCGACATCCTGCTGTCCCCGGACCTCGGCTTCGGGGAGGGCTACGTGGACGGCAGCCTGGAGGTGGAGGGCGACCTGCCGCGCATCGTCGAGGCGGTGTTCCGCGCCGGCGGCTCCCCCCCGGCGGTGGTCAAGGCGCTGCAGGCCCTGCGCTCCTGGCACCCGGGGAGCAACACCGTGCGTCGCGCGCGGCCCCGCGCGCAGCATCACTACGATCTCGGCAACGACTTCTACCGGCTCTGGCTCGACGAGCGGATGGTCTACACCTGTGCCTACTTCCCCGATGCGGAGACGGACCTCGAGCGGGCCCAGGAAGCCAAGCTGGAGCACGTCTGCCGGAAGCTGCGGCTCCGTCCGGGGGAGCGCGTCGTGGAGGCCGGCTGCGGCTGGGGCGCCCTGGCCCTGCACATGGCCCGGCATCACGGCGTGCTCGTGCAGGCCTACAACGTCTCCCGGCCGCAGGTCGAGTGGGCCCGGCAGCGCGCCCGGGAGGCCGGTCTGGAGGACCAGGTGACGTTCCTGGACGAGGACTACCGGGGCGTCACCGGGGAGTACGACGCCTTCGTCTCGGTGGGGATGATGGAGCACGTCGGCCGGTCCCACTACCGGGAGCTGGGCCAGGTGATCCGCCGCAGTCTCCGTCCCGGCGGCCGGGGCCTGATCCACTCCATCGGCAGGGCCCGGCCGCATCCCATGAGCCCCTGGATCGAGCGCTACATCTTCCCGGGCTCCTACATCCCCTCGCTCCGGGAGATGCTCGAGCCCCTCGAGGAGCAGGACATGGAGGTCCTCGACGTGGAGAACCTGCGACGGCACTACGCGAGGACCCTGGAGCTCTGGCTCGAGCGCTTCGAGGCCGTCCGCGAGGAGGTCGAGCGGACCCACGACGCGGCCTTCGTGCGCATGTGGCGCCTCTACCTGGCGGCGTCCGTGGCCTCCTTCCGGACGGGCTCCTGCCAGCTGTTCCAGGTGCTGTTCGCCCCGGCCGGCGAGGACTCCCTGCCCTGGACGCGCGACGACATCTACGCGACGGGGGCCGCCGGTGCGCCGCGCTGACGTCGTCGTCGTCGGGGGCGGTCCGGCGGGCTCGTCAGCCGCCTGGGCCCTGGTGCGGCGAGGCCTCGACGTGGTGGTGATCGACCGGCAGCGTTTCCCCCGGGACAAGGTCTGCGCCGGGTGGATCACGCCGCCGCTCGTCCACGGCCTCGAGCTGGACCTCGGCGCCTACGCCCGGGGCCGGGTCCTGCAGCCGATCCGCGGCTTCACGGTGGCGATGGAGGACGGCGGCGAGACGGCGGCGGACTTCGGCCGGGTGGTCAGCTACGGCATCCTGCGGCGCGAGCTCGACCACTTCCTGCTCCTCCGTTCCGGGGCGGAGCTCTTCACCGGCGAGCCCCTCCGGGAGATCCGCCGGGACGGCAGGCGCTGGGTGGTGAACGACCGCTGGAGCGCGCCCTGGGTCATCGGCGCCGGGGGCCACTTCTGCCCGGTGGCCCGGCGGATCGGCGCCCGCCCGGGGGGCGCCGAGCCGATGACGATCCGCGCCAGCGAGATGGAGGTCCCCTTGCCGCCGGCGCAGCGATCGTGGGCCGGCGTCGATCCCGAATTGCCGTGGATCCGGTTCACGCGGGACCTGAGGGGATACGGCTGGGTGGTCCGCAAGGGGGACTGGCTGAACGTGGGCCTCGGCCTCCAGGGAGGCACCGCCTTCCCCCGGCGCCTCGAGGGTTTCCTGGACGGGCTGCACCGGGAGGGGCGGCTCCCGCCGGATGTCGCGGGCGCCCTGCGCGGCCACGCCTACCTGCTGCACCCCGAGTCGCCGCGCCGGGTGGCGGACGACGGGCTGCTGCTGGTGGGGGATGCTGCAGGGCTGGCGTTCCGGCCCAGCGGCGAGGGGATCCGCCCCGCGGTGGAGTCCGGGATGCTGGCAGCCGCGGCGATCGCGGCCGTTCCCGGAGCGGAGCTGGCCTCCGTGGCCCGGCGCTATGAGGATTCCCTGATCGCCCGCTTCGGACCGCGCGCCGGCCGGGTCCGCCGCGGTCCCGCCGACCTGCTCCCGGGCCCGTGGCGCGCCCCGGTGATCCGACGCCTGCTCGCGAGCCGGGCCTTCGCGCGGCGGGTGGTGGTGGGGCGCTGGTTCCTGAGACAGGACCTGCCGGCGCTGGATCCGCCGCCGGAAGCCCGCCCGGGCCGGCTGGCGGTCGCCGCCCGGAGCCTGTGAGGGCTCTCAGTCGTCCTCTTCCAGGTAATCCACCGTCAGGTGGACCAGGGCGCGGACGCCCAGCTCCATGTTCGGCTCGTAGAAGTCGAACAGCGGCGAGTGGTTGCTGGGCGCGGTGATCGGGTCCTCGTCCGGCGCGACCGCCCCGAGGAAGAGGTAGAGCCCCCGGGAGGCGTTGGCGAAGTAGCTGAAGTCCTCCGCGCCGGTCTGCAGGGACGCCTCCACCGGGGGCCGATCGCCGGAGATGCGCTCCAGCGTCGGCATCATCCTCGCGGTGAGCTCCGGGTCGTTCACGGTGACGGGATAGCCGGGGTCGAGCTCGAAGGTCACCGTCGCGCCGGCGCTCCCGGCGATATCCCGGGCGGTGCGCTCGACCCGCTCCAGGATGTCCCGGCGCATCTCGGGGTCGAAGCTCCGCACGGTCCCCCAGAGCTCCGCCCGGTCGGGGATGATGTTGTTGCGCACGCCGGCGGCGAACTTCCCGATCGTGATGATCGACGGCGCCTGGGTCACGTTGACCTGCCGGCTGGCGATCGTCTGCAGCCCGAGGACGATCTGCGAGCCGATCACCACCGGGTCCACCCCGTTCCAGGGCCGCGCCCCGTGGGTCTGACGGCCATGGACCCAGATCCGGAACGAGTCCTCGGAGGCCATCGCCGGGCCGGAGCGCACCGCCAGCCTGCCGCCGGGCTGTCCCAGACCGACGTGGATGCCGAACACCGCATCGGGGTGCCAGTCGTCGAACAGTCCCTCCTCCAGCATGAGCTGCGCGCCGCCCCGCTCGTCCCCCGGCGCCCCCTCCTCCGCCGGCTGGAAGATCAGCATGACGGAGCCCGGCAGCTCCTCGCGAACCCCCGCGAGCACCTTCGCGGCGCCCAGGAGCATGGCCATGTGGACGTCGTGGCCGCAGGCGTGCATGACGCCGACGGGCTGCCCGTTGAACTCCGCCGTGGCGGTGGAGGCGAAGGGAAGGCCGGTCTCCTCGGTCACCGGCAGCGCGTCGATGTCGGCGCGCAGGGCGACCCGTGGCCCCGGCTTTCCCCCCTCCACGATGGCGACCACCCCCGTGTGGGCGATCCCGGTCCGGGGCTCCAGGCCCATCTCCCGGAGGATCGCGGCGATCCGCGCCGAGGTCTCGAACTCCCGGTTCGAGAGCTCCGGATGCTCGTGGAACCAGCGGCGCCACTCGACGATCTGGGGTTCGAGCGCGGCGATCCGGGAGTCGAGCTCCTGCGATGTCACCGCCGCCGGGATGGGGGTGCCCGTCGCGAGGGCGAGCAGTGCCGGCACCAGGATGCGCTTCATCAAGGTCTCCAGGGTGCGGGCGCGAATCTGGCCCCGCACGGCCGGCGTCGGCGTCCACCGATCGCCGGACGGTCTCATTCCACGACCACCAGCTCGCCGCCGGTCTCCACCGACTGTCCGGGTCGGACGGCGATCGACCGCACCACGCCGTCCCGCGGCGAGCGGATCTCGTTCTCCATCTTCATGGCCTCGATGACCAGGAGTGGCTTGCCCGCTTCCACGACCTCCCCCTCGGCGACCAGCACCTCGAGGACCCTGCCGGCCATCACGGAGCGGACCACGGCGCTCCCACCGCCGTCGGCACGCCTGGAGACCACCGCGGGGTCCTCGACGCGGATGGCATAGCTGCGGCCGGCGACGGTCACGTCGAGGCAGTCCCCGGCGTCCCGGACCACCACCTCGTAGGAATGATGCCCGACCAGCAGGGAGAACACCCCCGGGTGGGGCTCGATCACGCGCACCTCGTGGGAGACGTCCCCGAGGACGACCCGGTAGTCGCCGTCGTCGCTCCGGAGGACATCGAGCTCATGCACCTCGTCGTCGAGGATCGCGCGCAGGTTCACCGGATGCCCTCCGTCCGCGCCGCCCGCTTCCAGGCCGATCCGGCGCTCTCCGCCGGGCGCCGGAGCGCCGTACCGGCCCGGCGTCGGTAGTCGGCGATGGCCGCAGCCACCAGCGCCAGCTCCCGGAAGCGGGCCTCGGTCTCCGGCGTGCCCTCCTCCCGGGGCGGCGGGGTCTTCAGGTAACCGGTGTGGATGTCGCCCTCCCGGAACCTGGGATCGTGCATCACCCGGCGGTGGAACGGGATCGTCGTGGGGATGCCGTTCACCACGTACTCTCGCAGCGCGCGCGACATCCGCTGGATCGCCTCCTCGCGATCCTGCCCCCAGGTGATGAGCTTCGCGATCATCGGGTCGTAGTGGATCGGCATGTCGTACCCGGGAAAGATGGCGGCATCGTTCCGGATGCCCGGACCGGAGGGAAGCCGGAGGGCGGAGATCCGTCCCGGGGTCGGGACGAAGTCCCGCTCGGGATCCTCCGCCTGGATGCGGCACTCGATGGAGTGGCCACGGAGCGTCACCGCATCCTGGGCGAAGGGAAGGCGCTCCCCACCGGCGATCCGGATCTGCAGCTTGACCAGGTCGAGCCCGGTGACCATCTCGGTGACCGGATGCTCCACCTGCAGCCGCGTGTTCATCTCCATGAAGTAGAAGCTGCCGTCGGCGTCCCGCAGGAACTCCACGGTGCCGGCCCCGACGTATCCGGCGGCGGCGGCGACCTTCACCGCCACGGCGCCCATCCGCTCCCGGGTCTCGGGGTCGACGACGGGGGACGGGCTCTCCTCGATCAGCTTCTGATGCCGGCGCTGGATGGAGCACTCCCGCTCTCCCAGGTGGACCGCGTTCCCGTGAGCGTCGCACAGGATCTGGAACTCGATGTGGCGCGGGTCCCGCAGGAACTTCTCCACGTAGACCGCAGGGTCCCCGAAGGAGCTCTTCGCCTCGGAGCGGGCGGTGCGGAACCCGGACTCCACCTCGTCCGGACCCTCCAGCACGCGCATCCCCTTGCCGCCGCCCCCCGCCTCGGCCTTGAGTAGGACGGGCCAGCCGAGCTTCTCCCCCCACCGGACCACCTCGGCGGCGCTCTCCACGCGGCCGTCGGAGCCTGGGGTGACGGCGGCCCCCGCCGCCGCCATGCGCTTGCGCGCCTCGACCTTGTTCCCCATCGCCTCGATGGCGTCGGCGGAGGGCCCGATGAACACGATCCCGGCGTCGGCGCAGGCGCGGGCGAACCCGGGGTTCTCGGCCAGGAACCCGTAGCCGGGGTGGATCGCCCCGGAGCCGCTGCGGCGGGCCGCGTCCAGCACGCGGTCGATCACGAGGTACGACTCGGACGAGGGGGCGGGACCGAGGAGGTAGGCCTCGTCGGCCAGACGGACGTGAAGCGCCTCGCGATCCGCCTCGGAGTAGACCGCGACCGTGCGGATGCCGAGCTCGCGGCAGCCCCGGATCACGCGAACGGCGATCTCACCGCGGTTGGCGATCAGGATCTTCTGGAACGGCGTGGTCACCGGCCCCTCCGACCCCTCACAGGGGGATGTTGCCGTGCTTCTTCGGCGGTAGCTGTTCGCGCTTGGTGTCGAGCAGCCGGAGGCCTCGGATGAGCCGGGGCCGCGTCTCCCGGGGACGGATGATGGCGTCCACGTACCCGCGCTCCGCGGCCACGAAGGGGTTCGCGAACTTGTCCCGGAACTCCTCGACCCGCTCCGCCCGGAACGTCTCCGGATCCTCCGCCGCCTCGATCTCCCGGCGGTAGAGGATCTTCACGGCCCCCTCCGGACCCATCACGGCGATCTCGGCGGTGGGCCACGCCAGGTTCAGATCCGTGCGGATCTGCTTCGACCCCATGACGCAGTAGGCCCCGCCGTAGGCCTTGCGGGTGATCACCGTCATCTTCGGGACGGTGGCCTCCGCCAGCGCGTAGAGCAGCTTGGCGCCGTGGCGGATGATGCCGTGATGCTCCTGGTGGACGCCCGGGAGGAACCCGGGCACGTCCTCGAAGATCACCAGGGGGACGTTGAAGGCGTCGCAGAACCGCACGAACCGCGCCCCCTTGACGGCGCTGTCGATGTCCAGCGTCCCGGCCAGGACCGCCGGCTGGTTGGCGACGATCCCCACGGGACGCCCGTCCAGCCGCGCGAAGCCCACCACGATGTTCTCGGCGAAGTGCTCGTGGACCTCCAGGAAGTCGCCGTCATCCACGACCCGGTGGATCACGTTCTTGATGTCGTAGGGACGGTTCGGATCCTCGGGAACGAGGCCGTCCAGCTCCGCGTCGGCCCGGATCGGGGAGTCCTGGGGATCCCGGCGGGGCGGGTCGTCCAGGTTGTTCTGGGGCAGGAAGGAGAGCAGCCGGCGGACCAGGGCCAGGGCGCTGCGGTCGTCATCCACCGCGAAATGCGCGACCCCGGACTTCGTGGCGTGGGTCACGGCACCCCCGAGCTCCTCCTTGGTGACCTCCTCGTGGGTCACGGTCTTGATGACGTCCGGGCCGGTGATGAACATGTACGACGTGTCCTTCACCATGATGTTGAAGTCGGTGATCGCGGGCGAGTAGACGGCGCCCCCCGCGCACGGCCCCATGATGGCCGAGATCTGGGGCACCACCCCGGAGGACCGGGTGTTGCGCAGGAAGATCTCCGCATAGCCCGCCAGGGAGACCACGCCCTCCTGGATCCGGGCGCCTCCCGAGTCGTTCAGGCCGATGACGGGCACCCCGACCTTCACGGCCAGGTCCATGATCTTGCAGATCTTCTCGGCGTAGGTCTCCGAGAGCGAGCCGCCGAAGACCGTGAAGTCCTGGGCGAACACGAAGACGGGACGGCCCTCGATCAGGCCGCTGCCCGTCACCACGCCGTCGCCGGGGACCTGCTTGCGATCGAGCCCGAAGTCGCGGCTCCGGTGCACGACGTAACGGTCGGTCTCCTCGAAGCTCTCCGGATCCAGGAGCGTGACGATGCGCTCCCGGGCGGTCAGCTTGCCGGCCTCGTGCTGGCGGGCGATCCGGTCCTCCCCGCCCCCCGCCGCCGCGGCCCGGTCCCGCCTCTCCAGCTCCCTGGTCTTGTCCATGCTCCCCGCTCCCGTTTTCTGCCGGGCCGCCGCCCTCCACCTCGCGAGCCCAACCGATTCTACCGCCTACGCTTACGACGGGGTCAGACCTGAAGTGTGCAGCCCTCGGATGCCCGGGAAATGCACACGGGCTGCACGCTTCCGGTCCGACCCCGTGGCGTTCCAGCGCCGGGGTGACGGGGTGAGGGACGCCGCCGCCGGCCGGTCGCGTCGAGTCAGGCGGTCTGGAGCTTCTTGACCTTCTCCCAGTCGGCGAGAAACTTCTCCAGGCCGATGTCCGTGAGCGGGTGCCGGATGAGCTGGTGGATGACCTTGAACGGCATCGTCGCCACGTCGGCGCCCGCCAGGGCGGCCTCCGTCACGTGCAGGGGTGATCGGATGCTGGCCGCCAGGATCTCGGTATCGAAGGCGAAGTTGTCGTAGATGGCGCGGATCTCGCGGATCAGGTCCATGCCCGTGGCCCCGACGTCGTCGAGCCGTCCCAGGAACGGGCTGATGTAGGTCGCCCCTGCCTTGGCGGCGAGGAGGGCCTGGTTCGCCGAGAAGCAGAGCGTGACGTTGACCCGGATCCCCTCTTCGGCACAGGCACGGATCGCCTTCAGCCCCTCGGTGATGATCGGGATCTTGACCACGATGTTCTCGTGGAACCCCGCCAGGTGACGGGCCTCCTTCATGATCGTCTCGAAGTCGGTGCCGACGACCTCCGCGCTGATCGGACCATCGACGATCTCGACGATCTCCTTGAGGACCTCCTCGAACGCCCGGCCCTCCTTCGCGACCAGCGACGGGTTCGTCGTCACCCCGTCCAGGACCCCCATGTCGCTCGCCTCGCGGATCTCCTCCACGCTGGCCGTATCGATGAAGAACTTCATGTGCTCCTCCTATTCGTGGTCGTCATCCTCGGTGGGTAGCTGGACATCCAGGGGCGGCTCGTCCCCGGTCTCGTCGGATACCTCGGGAAGCTCCGCCTCATCGGTGCGCTCCTCCCGCGGGACCCGCGCCACGGCGACCACCCGGTCGCCTTCCCCCAGCGTCATCAACCGGACGCCCTGCGTGGCCCGGCCGAACTTGCTGATCCCCTCGGTCTTCATCCGGAGGATCATCCCGCTCTGGGTGATCACGAAGATCTGGTCGTCCTCCGCCGTCTCCATCACGTTCACCGCGGGGCCGTTCCGCTCCGTGACTCTGATGTTGATGATCCCCTTGCCGCCCCGTGCCGTGATCCGGTAGTCGTCCGCGGACGTGCGCTTGCCGTAGCCGTTCTCGGTCACCGTCAGCAGCAGGCCGCCGGCCTGCAGCAGTTCCACGCCGACGACCTCGTCCCCCTCGCGGAGGTTGATGCCGCGGACCCCGACCGCCGTCCGCCCCATGGCCCGCACCTGATCGAGCCGGAACCGGACCGCATAGCCGCCGCGGGTGGCCACCAGGACCTCGTTGCCGGGCTCCGCGATCCGGACCGCGAGCAGGTCGTCCCCCTCGGCGACGCCCACGGCCTGGATGCCGCCGGCGCGAGGCCGGGAGTAGGCGGACAGCACGGTGCGCTTGACGGTGCCGCGCCGGGAGACGAACAGCAGGAAGCGATCCTCGTCGAAGTCCTTGACGGTCTCCATGGAGACGACCCGCTCCCCGTCCCGCAGGCGCACCCAGTTCTTGATCGCCTTCCCCTTGCCGGCGGCGCCGACCTCCGGGATCTCGTGCACCTTGAGCCAGTGGACCCGCCCGAGGTTTGTGAAGAACAGGATGTAGGCGTGGGTGGAGGCGATGAACAGCTGCTCGACGAAGTCCTCGTCCCGGGTGCGCATCCCGATGCGGCCCTTCCCGCCCCGCTGCTGGGATCGATAGATCGACACCGGGTTGCGCTTGATGTAGCCCGACCGGCTGCACGTGATCACCATGTCCTCCTCGGCGATCATGTCCTCGACGGTGAGCTCCACCGACTCGTCGATGATACGTGTGCGGCGCTCGTCGGCGTACTTCGCCCGGACCTCCTTCAGCTCATCCACGATGATCCCCAGGACCAGCGTCTCGCTGCCCAGGATCTCCTTCAGACGGGCGATCTCCTTGAGCACCTCCTCGTACTCGTCGAGGATCTTCTGGCGTTCGAGGCCGGTGAGGCGCTGCAGCCGCATGTCCAGGATAGCCTGGGCCTGGAGCTCGCTGAGCTGGAACCTCGAGCAGAGGCCCTCCTTGGCCTCGGGCGGCGTCTTGGACTTGCGGATCAGCTCGATGACCGCGTCCAGGTTGTCCAGCGCGATCTTGAGCCCTTCCAGGATATGGGCCCGCTCCTCCGCCTTGCGCAGCAGGTAGCGGGTGCGCCGGACGACGACCTCCCGCCGGTGCTCGATGAACGCCTGCAGGACCTGCTTCAGGTTCATCGTGCGGGGTTGCGACTGGTGGATCGCCAGCATGTTCACGCCGAAGGTCTCCTGCATCGGCGTATGGGCGTAGAGGTTGTTCAGGACGACCTGCGCCACCGCCCCCTTCTTCAGCTCGATGACCAGGCGGATCCCCTCGCGGTTCGACTCGTCGCGCAGGTCCGCGATGTCCGACATCTTTCCGTCGCGGACCAGGTCGGCGATCCGCTCGATGAGCAGCGTCTTGTTGACCTGGTACGGGATCTCGGTGACCAGGATGCGGTCCTTCCCGGACTTCTCGTGGGTCTCGATCTCGGCATGGGCCCGCATGATGACGCGCCCCCGGCCGGTCCGGTAGGCCTGGCGGATGCCCTCGCGGCCGTAGATGAAGCCCGCCGTCGGGAAATCGGGACCCGGGATGACCTGCATCAGATCGTCGATGGAGGCCTCGGGGTTCTCCACCAGCAGGACCACCGCGTCGATCACCTCCCCGAGATTGTGCGGGGGGATGTTCGTGGCCATGCCCACGGCGATGCCCGAGGAGCCGTTGACCAGGAGGTTCGGCAGCCCGGCGGGGAGGACCGACGGCTCCTCCTCGGAGCCGTCGTAGTTCGCCACCCAGTCGACGGTCTCCTTCTCGATGTCCGCCAGCATCTCGCCGGCGACCCGCTGCATGCGGACCTCGGTGTAGCGCATCGCCGCGGGCGGATCGCCGTCGATGGAGCCGAAGTTTCCCTGCCCGTCGATCAGCGGGTAGCGCAGGGAGAAGTCCTGGGCCATCCGGACGAGGGTGTCGTACACGGCAGCGTCCCCGTGGGGATGGAAGCGGCCGAGCACCTGCCCCACGACGCGCGCCGACTTCCGGTAGGGCCGGTCATGGGACAGCTTGTCCGCGTGCATCGCGTAGAGGACGCGCCGGTGCACCGGCTTGAGCCCGTCCCGGACGTCGGGAAGGGCCCGCCCGATGATGACGCTCATCGCGTAGTCGAGGTACGACTGGCGCATCTCGACCTCGATGGGGATGGGATGCGGCTTGTCGCCTCGATCGGTCGGGGGGGTATCAGACATCGAGGTTCTGCACCTCCAGGGCGTTCTTCATGATGAAATCGCGCCGTGGCTCCACCTGCTCGCCCATGAGCACGGTGAACATCTCCTCGGCCGCGGCGGCCTCGTCAAGCCGCACGGCGAGAAGCCGGCGGTTCTCCGGGTTCATGGTGGTCTCCCAGAGTTGCTCGGGGTTCATCTCGCCGAGCCCCTTGTAGCGCTGCACCGACAGTCCGTGCTTCGCCTCGTTCATGAGGTGCTCCAGGAGCTCCTCCTGGGAGGCAATCCGGTGCTCCGAGCCGTTCTCGGCCACCGTGTACGGCGGCTCGTCGAAGGCCCGGAGCTCCTCCCGCAGCGGCTTCATCTGGTGGAACTCGGGGGACTCCATCAGCAGGTGATTGACGGGGACCTCGCGGAACCCGTGGACGACGCTCCGGACCGTGAACTCGTAGAGGTTGTGCTCGGGGTCCAGGCGGACCTCCCCGACCCCACGACCCGATTCGGAGAGGACGCGCTCCAGCGCGTCCCGGAGCTGCTGGACCTTCCCCTCGGCCGCGAAGTCCGTGTAGCCCGGGTCGTGCTTCAGGAGGAACCGCGCCAGCTCGCCGTCCACGCCGCGCCGCCGCCGCGCGAGATCCAGGTACCGCTGGAACTCCGACAGCTCCGTGAGCAGGCCCCGGAGCCGCTCCCCGGTCACCTCCTCGCCGCTGGAGAGCGTCACGCTGCGCTCCTCGGTTGCGATGGACATCAGGAAGTCCGCCAGCGCCTTCTCGTTGGGAAGATAGGTCTCCTTCTTCCCCTTCTTGACCCTGTAGAGCGGCGGCTGGGCGATGTAGAGATGGCCCTCCTCGATGATCGGCTTCATCTGCCGGTAGAAGAAGGTCAGCAGCAGCGTCCGGATGTGGCTGCCGTCCACGTCGGCGTCGGTCATCAGGATGACCTTGTGGTAGCGGAGCTTGGACACGGCGAACTCGTCCTCTCCGATGCCGGTCCCCAGCGCCGTGATGAGGATGCGGATCTCCTGGCTGGAGAGCATCTTGTCGATCCGGGCCTTCTCCACGTTCAGGATCTTGCCCTTCAGCGGGAGGATTGCCTGGAACTTGCGGTCGCGCCCGAGCTTCGCCGAGCCGCCGGCGGACTCCCCCTCGACGATGTAGAGCTCGCAGAGGTGCGGGTCGCGCTCCTGGCAGTCGGCGAGCTTTCCCGGCAACGTGCCCGAGTCGAGGGCACCCTTGCGCCGCGTCAGGTCCCGGGCCTTTCGTGCCGCCTCTCGGGCGCGAGCGGCCTCGAGCACCTTCGAGGCGACCCGCTTGGCGACCTTCGGGTTCTCCTCCAGGAAGGTGCCCAGGCCCTCGTTGACCATCGCCTCGACGAGGCCCTTCACCTCGCTGTTTCCCAGCTTCATCTTGGTCTGGCCTTCGAACTGCGGGCTGGACAGCTTCACGCTGACCACCGCCACCAGACCCTCTCGCATGTCCTCGCCGGACAGGCTCTCGCCCTTCCCGAGCTCGTGCCGGCTGATGTAGTGGTTGATCGTCCGGGTGAGGGCAGCCTTGAACCCGACCAGGTGGGTGCCTCCCTCGTGGGTGTTGATGCTGTTCGCGAAGGAGAACAGGTTCTCGGCATAGCCATCGTTCCACTGCAGGGCGATGGCGATCTCGGTGCCGTCGCGCTCTCCCTGGATCGAGATCGGATCCTCGTGGATGAGACCCTTGGCCCGGTTGAGGTGCTTGACGAACTCCCGGATCCCACCCTCGTAGAGGAAGTCGCGCTTCTCGGTCTTGTCGCTGCGCTCGTCGATCAGCGCGATGGCCACGCCCTCGTTCAGGAATGCCAGCTCCCGGAGCCGCTGCGACAACAGGTCGAACTCGTAGACCATCTCGGCGAAGATCTCCGGGTCCGGCCAGAACTTCACCCGGGTACCCCGGCGATCCGTCGTCCCCGTCTCCACGAAATCGGAGGTCGGCTTCCCGCGCTCGTAGGACTGCTGGTAGACCTTCCCGTCCCGCCAGATCTCGAGCTCCAGCCGCTTGCTCAGCGCGTTGACCACCGAGACGCCGACGCCGTGCAGCCCGCCGGAGACCTTGTAGGCGCCGCTGTCGAACTTCCCGCCGGCGTGGAGCTTCGTCATGACGACCTCGGCAGCGGGACGTTTCTCGGACTCGTGCATGTCCACGGGGATGCCGCGGCCGTCATCCTCCACGGTCACGCTGCCGTCCGCTGCCAGCACGACGTCGATCTGCTTGCAGTAACCGGCCTGCGCCTCGTCGATGGAGTTGTCCACGACCTCGTAGACGAGATGGTGAAGCCCGGTGGAGCCGGTGGACCCGATGTACATCGCCGGCCGCTTTCGAACGGCCTCGAGCCCCTCCAGGACCTTGATCTTCCTGGAGTCGTACTGTTCCTGCTCCTTGGCGGAAATCGTCATCGCTCACCATCCGCGGGTGTGAGCACCCGCTCGTTCTCGCGGCGGGGGGCCGCGGTCACCACACCTGCAAGCACCTGGAAGGCCGTGCCACGCGCCGCATGGCGGTCCCGGCTGTCGTCCCTGCAGGTGGTCACCATGGTCTGATACCCGCGGGCCCGCTCCAGGAGCCGGTCCGCGGTCGCATCATCCAGATCCGAATCGATGTCATCCAGCAGGAGGAGCGGCGTCTCACCTCGGACCTCCCGCATCATCTCCATCCTTGTCAGCTCCATCGCCATCAGTGCCGATCGCTGCTGGCCCCCGGAACCGAACCGGATCAGGTCCTGGCCACCTCCGAGGACACGGGCATCGTCCCGGTGCGGGCCGAACAGGGAGTGCCCCATCCGGGCCTCGCCCTCCTGCACCTGCCGCGCCCGCTCCCGCAGCGCCTCCAGCGCCGGACGTTCCGCGGGACGGTCCCAGGAATCGCTGCGGTATTCCATCCGGACCCGCCAGCCCTCCGGGAGCACATCCGCCCCGTGCGCCTCGATCCTCTCCGATAGCCGCAGGGCGAACGCCCTTCGTGCCTCCATCACCCGGGCGCCATGGGCCAGGAACCGCTCGTCCCATGCCTCCCGCTCGGCCCGCCCGGCGCCACGCCGCAACAGGACGTTCCGCTGGGCCAGCGTCCGGTTATAGTCCGCGATCTCCCGGAGATACGCGGGACGCAACCCGAGGATGCCGCGGTCCAGGAACCGCCTCCGGTCCGCCGGCGATCCCCTCAGGACATTCATCTGGTGCGACGACAGGACCAGGACCGAGAACCTCCGGATCAGATCCTCCAGCCCGGCACGCTTGCCGTCCAGGTACATCTCCCGCCCGTCCCCGCCATGGATCACCTCCACGCGATGACGGCCGGACCGTGAGTCGACCTCCCCCGCAATCCGGAAGTCCGTAGCACCACGGGCCACCATCTCCGAGACGCGCCGCGCCCGAAAACTCCTCGTTGTGAACAGGTAGTAGACGGATTCCAGGAGATTGCTCTTCCCGGCACCGTTCGGACCCCAGAAGAGATTGACCCCTCCTCCCGGCTCGATCCGATCGGGACGGAGGTTCCGGAACCTCTCCAGCTCGAGGCTGCGGAGGATCACCCTTCCTTCAGATCCTCATGGGCATGACCACGTAGCGGTAGTCCTGCCCCTCCGCGTCCTTGGGACGCATCAACACCTGGCTCATCTCGTCCTTGAACGACAGATGGATGCCCTCACCACCGACGACGTTCACGAACTCCATGAGGTAGCGCGCATTGAAACCGATGGAGAGCTCGTCCTTCCCGTAGTCCACCGCCAGGCTCTCACTGGCCTCGCCGGTCTCGGGATTCGTCGACGAGATCTCCAGCTTGTCATCCGAGAGGCTCAGCTTGACCGGACGGGTCCGCTCGTCGGACAGCAGCGAGACCCGCTTCATCGCGGCGCCGAACTCCTCCACGGTCAGCAGGACCTCCTTGTCGTTGTCCTTCGGGATCACCTTGTCGAAGTTCGGGAAATTGCCCTCCAGGACACGACAGTCCAGGGTGCAACTCCCCACACGGAAGAACAGGTGCGTCTCCTTGTGGCCGAAGGCCACTTCCTGATCGTCCATCTCGCCGCAAAGGCGGGCCACCTCGTGCAGCGCCTTGCGCGGGACGACGACCCGGACCTCCTTCTCCTTCGGGCTGACCGGCAGCTCCCTCGAGATGTAGGCGAGCCGGTGGGCGTCCGAGGCGACCAGCGCCACGAAGCTCTTCCGCAGCAGCAGCAGCGCACCGTTCAGCGAGTACCGCGCATCGTCCGAGGTGGTGGCGAAGATCACACGCTCCACCATGTTCCGGAACGCCTCCCCGGGAAACTGGATCCCCTTGTCGAAGCTCTCCTCCGGCAGCGACGGGAAGTCCTCCGGCGGCAGCCCGACCATGCGGAACTTCGACTTCTCGCAGGTGATGGAGACCCACTGGTTCGGCTGGGCCTTGAAGTGGATGGGCGCATTTGGAAGGGCGCGGGCGATCTCGAACAGCTTCTTCGCCGAGAGCGTGATCGAACCGGAGGCCTTGACCTCCGCCGGACAGCTCGTGCGCAGCCCGACCTCGAGGTCGGTGGCCCGGAACTCGATCATTCCCTGATCCGCGCGGAGCAGCACGTTGGCCAGGATCGGGATGGTGTTCTTACGCTCCACCACACCCTGGGTGCGGCTCATCTCACGCAGTAGATCGGCTTTCTGGACGGTGAATTCCATGGTTTCAGGTGCTCCCGGAGAGGGTCCGCAAAACTACATCATTATATCTCTAATCTCTATTTTCTTGCACTAGTAGAAGGGCCTGTGGAAAGCACCCGATCTCCCCCGAAAACGCCGTCCGGTGAGGCTTCGCGCTGTGGAAGCCGTCGCGGGTTCCGGCCGCCGGAGCCTGCCCGGGACCTGCGGATAAACCCGGCCCGACCGACCGGGCGGGTCTCCACAGGACCTTCCCGGTGGCCGGCCGTGGAAAAGCAGCTAACTCGTCCGGAATGCCTCCTCGAAGCTGTGGACGAGCTTGTCGAAATCGGCCTCCGACTTCCGCTTCTCCTCGATCTTCCGGATCGAGTGGATGACCGTGGAGTGGTGCTTGCCGCCGAAGTGACGTCCGATCTCCGGGAGAGAGTGCGATGTCATGCGCTTGCACAGGTACATGGCCACCTGGCGGGGGAAGGCCACGGACGCGGAGTTGTTGCGCTCCTTCAGGACCGCGGGCTTGAGCCGGTAATGGTTGGCGATGTGGCGCTGGATCGCCTCCATCGTCGGCGTGTTGTCCTCGTCCTGCAGGATGTCCTTGAGGGTCTCGCTGGCGAGCTCCAGGTCGATCTGCCGGCCGGAGATGGACGAGAAGGCCTGGATCCGGATCAGCGATCCCTCGAGCTCACGGATGTTCGAGCGGATCTTGCTCGCGATGAACAGGGCCACATCCTGAGGCAGATCAATGCCTTCCGCCTCCGCCTTCTTGCGGAGGATGGCGATCTTCGTCTCGAGGTCCGGAGGCTGGATGTCGGCGATCAGGCCCCACTCGAACCGGGAGCGCAGCCGCTCCTCCAGCGTCGGGATATCCCTCGGAGGACAGTCGCTGGTGAGGACGATCTGTGCCTGGGAGTCGTGCAGCGCGTTGAAGGTGTGGAAGAACTCCTCCTGGGTTCGCTCCTTGCCGGCCAGGAACTGGATGTCGTCCACCAGGAGCAGGTCCACGTTGCGGTAGCGGTCCTTGAACTCCAGCGTCTTCTCGAAGCGGATCGCGTTGATCAGCTCGTTCATGAACCTCTCGGTGGAGACGTAGGCCATCCGCAGGGGGCGGCCGCTGCTGCTCTGGGCCGCGTTGCCGATGGCGTGCATCAGGTGGGTCTTTCCCAGGCCGACACCGCCGTAGATGTAGAGGGGGTTGTAGCTCTTCGATGGTAGCTCCGCCACCGCCTTGGAGGCCGCGTGGGCGAACTGGTTGCAGGAACTGACCACGAAGCTGTCGAAGGTGTAGCGGGCGTTGAGGCCAGGGCTGGCGGGCCAGGCCTCGTCGACGGCGGCGCGCCGCGGCGGCGCCGGGTCCGGCGCGTCCTCCCCCGGCACGTAGCGCACCTGCGCTTCCCTGCCGATCTCCCGGAGCGCATCCTGGATCTGCGCCCGGAAGTTCGTGTCGATCCAGTCGGCGAACCGGCTGCTCGGCACCCAGACGTCCAGCTGGTCCCCCTGTTGACTCAGCTGGTGGGTCGGCTTCAGCCACGTCTCGAAGGTCTGCCGGTTCAGTCGACCTTCGAGGTTCTGCAGGACCCTATCCCACAATTGCGCCATTTGGAGTGTCTTCCCCGTGGGAAGGTCCGGGGCGCGATGCCCGGCGCCTCCCCTGTGACACCGTCCCGGGTCGCGATGAGGCGGCTATCGGTTCAAGAAAACGGGAATCGATTTTCCACAAGTTATCAACATTTGTGGAAAACGAGGAATCGACGATCTCCATTATTTTCTATGTTTTAGACATGCTCCTCTCCATTTCCTCGTGGAATTATGTCAACCCAGGAGATTTTCTGGCATGATTTGTGACAGGCCCGTGACGGGCCGGAATGGGTGGGAACGATGGACGTCAAGGTACAAAGATCCCCTGGCTTCGCGCACCCGTCTGCCGCGCGAAGAAGCCGTCGCCGAGTCTTCCCGTGAACGTTGGATAGGATCCTCTCCCTGGGACATGCTGTGGGAGAGGGAACCCGCCCGGAGTCGTAAGGTCCAGAGTGAATTGTTTGAGGCGGCGATACTAGCATAGGGTCCCGGGAGGATCAAACGGAAAATCCGGGACGAACCGGATCGATTGAGAGGAAAGAACTTCGAGAACGCGGCGGCAGGTGCCGGCCGCCGCGGGTTCCACCTTGACATGGGATCGGGTCAGGAATAAGATTCCGGCCTTTGATATAAACCAAAGTTACGATGGGAGTTTCCGGCGATGACCACGGTGCCGGAGCGCGTCCCGCGTCGCCATGACGCCGGAAACGAGGAAGCACCATGAAGCGCACGTTTCAGCCGAACAACAGGAAGCGAAGGAAGACACATGGGTTCCTGGTGCGCATGCGCACGCGGGGAGGACGCCGTGTGCTCGCCCGGCGCCGCGCCAAGGGACGGAAGCGACTGGGGGTCTGATCTTGGCCGCCACCGGCGGCTATCGCTTCAGGCCGGCCGACCGTCTGCTGCGTCGCAGCGACTTTCTCCGCGTCTACGATCAGGGCCGGCGGGTACACCAGCGGACGTTCCTGCTCTTCTACCTCATGGGCCAGACCGACCGCCATCGGCTGGGCCTGACGGTTCCGCGAAAGCTGGGAAACGCCGTGCACCGGAACCGGGTCAAGCGCCGATTGCGGGAGGTCTTCAGGGTTCACCGGGAACTGCTGGGGGAGGCGCCGCTGGATCTCGTGGTGAACGTCTCCAGGTTCGGCATCCAGGCGAGCCATGCGGAGCTGGAGGAGGGCTTCCAGCGTGCCGCCCGGGAGGCGCGGGCGGGTCGTGGGAGCCGCTCCAGGCGCCGCGAGCCGAAGCGGCGATGACGGGCCGCAGCGCGCTGCTGGTACCGCTCCGGCTCTACAAGAGGTTCCTGTCACCCTGGCTGCCCCCGGCATGCCGGTTTCACCCCACTTGTTCCGAGTACGCGATGCTCGCGATCGAACACTACGGACCCTGGCGAGGCACCTGGAAGGCGCTGGGTCGCCTTCTGCGCTGCAATCCGTTCTTCCCCGGCGGCTTCGACCCGCCCTACTGAACGGGAACCGGTGAAATGGACGATCTGGAAAAGCGCGGCCTGATCGCGGTAGCGCTCTCCCTGGGCTTCCTGTTCCTCTGGATGTCCTTCTTTGCGCCCTCCCCTCCGCAGCCCCCGGCGGAGCCCGCGGTGGCGACCGAGGCGTCTCCCGGGCCCGAGGCCACGGAGCCCGCGGCCTCGGAGCCCGTCGTCGAGACGCCGGCCGAGGTCGAGGCCGTGATGGCCCGTGCCGAGGAGGAGATCGTCCTCCGCACCGACCTCTACGAGATCACGCTGACGAACCGCGGCGGCCGCGTGCTGTCCTGGAAGCTGCTGGCGTACACCTCCCCCGACGGGCAGACCGTGGAGCTGGTCCCCCCGGAATCCCGGACCCTCGGGAAGCTCCCGCTCTCCCTCTGGGTCGACGGCCGCGAAGACCTGATCGAGCGGGCGGACCAGGGTCTCTACCAGGTGGAGCAGTCGACGCTTCCCGACGGGCGGCACCAGGTCCATCTCGCCTACTCCGAGGCCTCGGGGTTCCAGGTGGAGAAGACGCTGGTCGTCGCGGACGGCTCCTACTTTGTCGAGGCCGACGTCTCGATGCTCGAGGGAGGCCGCAGGATGCCGGCCTGGCTGACCTGGGGCGCCGGGTTCGGGGAGACGGCGGAGGGGGACGTGGCCGCCACCCGCTTCCTGCAGGCCGGGGGGGCCATCATCGACCGCGGCGGGTCGGTGACCCGCTACCGCAAGGGGAAGCAGGAGGACCCCGTCGTGCTCGACGGGGGCGTCGAGATCGACTGGGCGGGGATGGAGACCACCTACTTCGGCGCCCTGATGATCCCCGCGGGGGTGAGCCGGCAGGCGGTGCTGCTGCCGGAGACGTTCCAGCCGCCCACGCCGGCGGGCGAGGAGGAGCCGCCGGATCCCGTTCCCTACCTGAGCCTGGCCCTGTCCCCCGGGGACGAGGTCGCCCCGGAGACCCCGGACTACACCATCTTCGTCGGCCCCAAGGACTACCGGCTGCTCCGGGATTCAGGCCACAACCTGCAGCGCGCGATCAACTTCGGATGGCCCGTGATCCGAGACATCGCCCAGGGCCTCTACCTCGCCCTCACCTGGGTCTACGGGTACGTCGGGAACTACGGCGTGGCCATCCTGATCCTGACCTTCGTGATCCGCCTGGGGTTCTTCCCGCTCATCTACCGCACGCAGATCAAGATGCGGCAGATGCAGGTCAAGACGAAGCGCATCCAGCCGAAGATGAAGGCCATCAAGGAGCGCTACGCGGAGCTGCGCCGCAAGAAGAAGGGGAACGACTTCGAGCTGCGCCAGAAGATGAACGAGGAGATCATGGCGCTCTACCGGAAGGAGGGCGTCAACCCGCTGGGAGGTCTCGGCGGGTGCCTTCCGCTCCTGGTCCAGCTCCCCTTCCTGTACGGGTTCTACCAGCTGCTCTACTCCACCATCGAGCTGCGACAGGCGCCGTTCTTCGGATGGATCCAGGACCTCTCGCATCCCGACCCGTACTACGTGACCCCCCTTCTCATGGGGGGCTCGATGCTGCTGCAGACGAAGATCAGCATGTCCTCGGCGGTGGACCCGGCCCAGCGCCGGATGATGACCATGATGTCGCTGGTCTTCACGGTGTTCTTCCTGAACCTCCCGAGCGGTCTCGTCCTCTACTGGCTGTTCAGCAACGTCCTGGGGATCGGGCAGCAGATCCTCGTGAACCGCCGCGCGGATCAGGAGAACGAAGCTCAGAAGCCGCAGAACCGGAAGAAGCGAACGAAGTCCTCAAGAAAGGGCGATCCCGACGGGGAGAAGCCCAAGAAGGCCCGGGCCGTATCCCGGCCATGAAGGGGCCCGTCGACGGACGGCAGCCCCTCCACGCCGCGCCCGGCGCACGGAGTCAGAGACATGGGGAATCAAGGCAGGGAGTTCGAGGGGAAGAGCGTGGATCTCGCCGTCTGGACGGCCTCCCAGGAGATGGGGATCGAGATCGACAAGATGCGCTACAAGATCCTGGACCGTGGGGTGCGCGATACCAGGCCCGCCCGCATCCTGGTCCTCGGCCCGGGCGAGGAGCCCGCCGCGGAGCGCCGGACGGCCCCCGCGCCGAGGCCGTCGCGCCGGCCGGAGCCGGTCGCGGAGGAGGATGAGGCCGCGGAGGAGGACGAGTTTGCGGACGAGGGGGAGGACGCCGCGGAGGAGCTGGACGACGAGGACGCGGAGGAGCTTCCGGAAGAGGAGGAAGAGGAGGACGAGGAGGAGGACCTCGCACCGATCGCCGCGTCCGGCGCGGACCTGGACGAAGAGGCGGATGATCCCATCGAGGAGGCCCGGCACGCCCGCAGGCGGCCGGGACCCCGTCGCGCGGAGGTGGAGGACGTCGACCAGGAGGTGGACGAGGAGCGGGACGAGGACGAGGAGCCGGACGATGACGAGGGGCGGGACCGGGACGGGGACCTCGAGCCCGAGGAGGAGCGTCCCCGCCGCTCGCGTCCCCGGGCGGGCCGGCCCTCGCGGCCCGCGCCCGCCGGCCCCGATCCGGAGGAGCTCCAGACGGGGCTGGATCGGGCCCGGGAGATGCTGCCGCCGTTGATCCACGACCTCGGCATGGAGCTCGACATCGACTACGAGCTCCAGGAGGATCACGTCTACATCCCGATGGACGGCGACGACGGCGAGTTCCTGCTCGGGGAGCGCGGCGAGGGCCTGAACGCCCTGCAGTTCCTGCTCAACAAGATGGTCTACCGAGGCGGACCCGCGCGCCTCGTGCTGGACGTCAACGGCTATCGCAAGGAGCGGCAGGACCGGCTGGTCGCCGAGGCGAAGGAGGCGGCGCGTCAAGTCCGGGAGACCGGAAGGCCCGAGACCCTCGGCCCGATGAACCCGTTCGAGCGACGGCTGATCCACCTCGCCCTGAGGGACGATCCGGATGTCACCACCGTCAGCCACGGCGATTCCTTCCTGAAGCGGGTGGAGATCACGACGCCCCGGGCCGCGCGCGAGGGCGGCGGGGATCGGCGGGGCCCCTCCCGTCGCCGTCGCCGCCCCCGCAACCGGGGAGGGCGACGCTGAGGGGCCGGGGCTCCCGTCCGATCCCGGTGCGCCGGTGATCGACGACGGTGGGACCATCGCCGCCGTGGCGACGCCGCCGGGCCGCGGGGGGATGGGCACCGTGCGGATCAGCGGTCCCGACGCGGAGGCGGTCGGTGCCGCAGTGTTCCGCCCGAGCCGGGATGCCGTCCGACCCGGGCACGCCCGGGCGAGCTTTGGCACGGCGCTCGACCCGGACGGCGCTCCCCTGGACCGGGGCTTCTTGGTCTTCTTCCGTCGACCCCGGTCGTTCACCGGTGAGGACACCGTCGAGATCACCCTGCACGGGTCCCCCTACCTCCTCGGCCGGCTCCTGGACGCGGCGGTGGCGGCCGGTGCCCGCATGGCGGAGCCGGGGGAGTTCACGTACCGGGCGTTCCGCAACGGGCGCCTCGACCTGACCCAGGCCGAGGGGATCGACGACCTCGTCGCGGCCCGCACCCTGCACCAGGCCCGCACCGCGTTCCAGCAGGCGGAGGGGGCGCTTTCCCGCCGGCTCTCCGGCCCGCGGGAGGCGCTCGTCGACCTCGTGGCGCGGCTCGAGGCCTCCCTCGAGTTCCCGGACGAGGACGACACCACGATCATGCGGCCGGAGATCCTCGGGCGGCTGGATGCGATCACGGCGCCACTGCAGGAGCTCGAGAGGTCCTTCACCCGCGGCCGCCTGCTCCGGAGCGGCGCCACCGTGGTGATCGCGGGCACCCCGAACGCGGGGAAGTCGAGTCTCTTCAACCGGCTCGTGGGCCATGACCGTGCCATCGTCACGGAGACGCCTGGCACGACCCGGGACCTGGTCTCCGAGACGGTCGAGGTGGCCGGCGTCCCGCTGCAGCTGGTGGACACCGCGGGTCGCGGCGAGGCGGGCGACCGGATCGAGGCGGAAGGGGTGCGCCGGGCGGACGAGGCGCGCCGCGGCGCGGACCTCGTCCTCCTCGTGGTCGATGGTTCCCGGCCTCCGGGCCCGGAGGATCTCGCGCTCCTGGACGAGTCCTCCCCGGACACGCTCGTGCTGGTCAGCAAGCGGGACCTGACGCCCGGGGTCGATGCGGCCGTCCTGCGTGCCAGGATGACCCGCGGCGAGGTGATCGAGGTCTCCGCGCGCACGGGGGAGGGGATCGACGCGCTGCTCGCGGCCATCGGCCGGTACCTCCCCCACGTCGCGGAGGGGGGTGACGTTCCCCTGACCCGGCGCCGCCAGCAGCGCGAGGTCGTCGCCTGCCTCGAGGCCCTCGGGCGGGCCCGGGCGGCAGCCCTGGAGGGTCGCGGCGAGGAGCTGCTGCTCACGGATCTGGAGGCCGCCGCCGTCGCCCTCGGGCGGCTGACCGGGGAGATGGGCGGGGAGGAGATCTACGACCGGATCTTTTCCACCTTCTGCATCGGCAAGTGATGCGGGCCGACGTCGTCGTGGTGGGGGGCGGGCACGCCGGCTGCGAGGCGGCCCTGGCGGCGGCCCGGCTGGGCTGCGACACCGTCCTGGTCACGCCGCGACGGGACGCCATCGCCCGGATGTCCTGCAATCCGGCCATCGGCGGCCTGGGGAAGGGCCACCTGGTGCGCGAGATCGACGCCCTCGGCGGGGAGATGGGGCGCGCCGCGGACGACACCGGCATCCAGTTCCGCCTGCTGAACCGCAGCCGCGGCCCGGCGGTGCGCGGGCCCCGCGCCCAGATGGACCGGGCGGTCTACGCTTCCCGGATGCAGCGCGCCATCGCCGAACAGCCGCGTCTCCGGGTCGTCGAGGGGCTGGCGGCGGAGGTGCTCGTCCACCGCCCGGGGACGGGGCGCCGCGTCGCGGGCATTGCCCTCGAGGACGGCGGGTCGATCGCCTGCCGGGCACTGGTGATCACCTCGGGGACGTTCCTGCGCGGCCGCCTCCACGTCGGCACCCGGAGCCGCGCGGGGGGGCGTATCGGGGAACCGGCGTCGACCCGCCTGTCGGACTCGCTGGCGGCCCTGGGGCTCCGGCGCGGTCGCCTGAAGACCGGGACGTCGCCGCGCCTCAGCCTCCGGACGATCGACCTCGACCGCCTGGAGGCGCAGTCCGGCGACCCGCGTCCGGTCCCCTTCTCGTTCGGCACCGCGACGATCGACCGCCCGCAGATCGCCTGCTTCCGGGCGCGGACCGTCGCCGCCGCCCACGACCTGGTCCGTGAGCACCTGCACCTCTCGCCGCTGTTCAACGGCGCGATCGACTCCCGGGGGCCCCGCTACTGCCCCTCCCTCGAGGACAAGGTCGTGCGCTTCCCGGATCGTGCTTCCCACCCCCTCATCCTGGAGCCGGAGGGATACGCGTCGGACGTCGTCTACGTCAACGGCCTGTCCACCAGCCTTCCCGAGCGGGTCCAGCGTCGCATCGTCCGGAGCCTGCCGGGGCTGGAGGACGCGGAGGTGCTGCGCGCGGGCTACCTCGTCGAGTACGACTTCTTCGATCCGCGGTCCCTGGGCCCGGACCTGGCGGCCCGGGAAATTCCCGGGCTCTTTCTCGCCGGCCAGATCGACGGCACCACCGGCTACGAGGAGGCTGCCGGCCTGGGGCTGCTGGCCGGGATCAACGCGGCGGCCCGGGCCGGAGCGTGCCCCTCCTTCATCCCGGGCCGGGAAGAGGGGTACCTCGGCGTGATGGTCGATGACCTGATCACCCGGGGGGCCCCGGAGCCTTACCGCATGTTCACGTCCCGCGCCGAGCACCGGCTCCTGCTGGACGTCGACAGCGCCGACCGCAGGCTGACGCCCCACGGGCGCCGGATCGGGCTGGTGGACGACACCGCCTGGGAGCGCTACCGCGACCGGCGGGAGCGCTCCGACCGGGCCCTGGCGTGGCTCGGGAGCCGGACCATCGCCCCCTCGGCCTCCATGCGCCGTCGCGCGCGGGAGGAGGCCGGCCTGGAGCTGGGGGAGAGGCCGATCCCGGCGGAGCGGCTCCTGGCCCGGGACGGCGTCGCGGTCGAGGACATCCTGGCCCTGCTGCCGCCGGGTGAGGACAGCCCGCTGCGCCGGCTGGACGGCCCGGGACGCGGCCACGTCGAGTGCCGCGCGAAGTACGGCGGCTACCTGAAGCGCCAGGAGCGGGAGATCCGCCGGCTCGCGGCGGCGGAGGCCCGGTCCATCCCGGCGGGCTTCCGCTACCGGGACCTGGGCGGGATCTCGGCGGAGTCGGTGGAGAAGCTCGAGGAGGTCCGGCCACGGACGCTCGGGCAGGCCTCGAGGATCCCCGGACTGACCCCCGCGGCGCTGGCGGCGCTGGACGTCCATCTGGCCCGGGCCGAGCGCGCCGCGGAGGGGGACGTTCCACGGTGAGCCGCGCCGCGGTCGCCGCAGGGCTCCTCGAGCTCGCCGCGGCGCGCGGACTCCGCCTCGATCCCGTGGCCGCTCGCCACATGGCGCTCCACCTGGAGCTCCTCGATCGCTGGAATCCCACGGCGAAGCTGACGTCGCTGCGCTCGCGGTCGGCGATCCTGGAACGCCACTTCCTGGAGTCCCTCGAGGGGCTGCGTTTCCTGCCGGCGGCCGGGGGGGCGATCCGGCACCTGATCGACGTCGGCTCCGGCGGTGGGTTCCCCGGGCTACCGCTCCTGATGGCGCGTCCCGACCTGCGCGGCACGCTGCTGGAGCCGGCGTCCCGCAAGCGGGCGTTCCTGAAGGAGGTCGTGCGGGAGGCCGGCCTCGGGGAGCGCGTCCGGGTGCTGTCCGACCGGATGGGCCGGCCGGAGGACGTGGCCCGCCACGCGCCGATCGACGTGCTGACCCTGCGGGCGGTGGCGGGGAGCGCCGGACTCCTGGAGGCGATCGCCGGCGCCCTGCGCCCGGGAGGCCGGCTGCTGCTGTTTCTCGGGCAGGCGGGGGCCCGCGCGGTGCGCGCCGCGCTCCCCGGCGCCTTGCGCGAGATCGCCTGCCATCCGCTGCCCGGCCGGTCGGCCTCGCCGCTGGTCGTCCTGGGGACGGCCTCGGATCCCACCGGGTCCCCGGAACCCTGACGCGGGTTCTCCCGGTTCGAGGCGCGGCGGCGCCCTCACCGGACGCGTCGGACCGATCCACGGGCCCGTACCGCGCAGACGGGTGTAGAATCCGGGCGCCGATCCCGAGAGCCGCCATGATCCCGTTCCTCGAGCAGTACGGCTATCTCATCCTCTTCCTGCTCGTTCTCGCCGAGCGTGGCGGCCTGCCGCTGCCGGCGATCCCGATCCTGGTCGGCGCGGGGGCGCTGGTGCGGTCGGGCTCGATGAGCCTCTGGGCGGTCCTGCTCCTGTCCCTCACCGCCTGCCTGCTGGCGGACGTCGTCTGGTTCCGGATCGGGAGGGCCCGCGGGGGGATGGTGATGCGCTGGATCTGCCGCATCTCCCTGGAGCCGGACTCCTGTGTCCGGCGGAGCGAGCGGGTCTTCGCCCGGATGGGGGCACGATCGCTGCTGCTGGCGAAGTTCCTGCCCCCGCTGAGCGTCGCGGCGGTCCCGATGGCGGGAATGCTGCGGATGCCCACGGCCCGGTTCCTGATCTTCGACACCCTCGGGTCGGCCCTCTGGGTCGTGACGTTCGTCGGGCTCGGCCATGCCTTCCACGATCAGATCGACTGGCTCCTCGACCGGATCGGGCGTCTCGGCTTGGGGCTGGCCGGCATCGGCGTGGCGACGCTGGCCGGATACGTGCTGTGGCGCTGGTACCGCCGCCACCGTTTCCTCCGGGAGTTGCGGATGGCGCGCATCCCCGCGGTGGAGCTGCACCGGCGACTCCGCGACGGCGAGCCGATCGCGGTGGTGGACGTCCGGCACGCGGTGGAGTTCCGGAGCGACCCCCGCCGGATCCCGGGAGCGATTCACATCCCGTTCGAGGACCTGGAGGCGCGGATCGAGGAGCTGCCCCGGGATCGCGAGGTCGCCCTCTACTGCACCTGACCCGGCGAGGCCTCCAGCGCCCGGGCGGCGCTGAAGCTGCGGAGCCGGGGGTTCGGGCGGGTCCGTCCGCTGCACGGCGGCCTGGAGGCCTGGACGGCGGCGGGGCTGCCGGTGGAGGGGGGCGAGCCGCCTCCGCTCGATGCCGGCTCCGGGGCCGTGGTTTCCGCCTCCGGTCCCGGGTCCGCGGAGCCCTGACCCGATGGCGGCGTGCCGCTCCCTGGCCCGGCGCCTCTGCGTGCCTCGCGGCGGGCGCGGGGAGCAAGTTCCCCAGACGCAAGCTCGATCCGGCATCGGCGTCGGCGGGCCTCGGGGATGATACGAAAATTAGACATCCATGATACGAATATATGACGATGAACGGCCGACTTTTCACGTGAAAAGTCTCCCGGCGCCCCCTCCCGACTTTTCACGTGAAAAGTCCTCCCCGGCGCGCGGGCGG